>JAVVPD010000001.1:0-5095 GCA_036655975.1 Desulfovibrionaceae bacterium
TTAACAAAATCAAGCCCTTAGATGGAAACATCTGAGGGCTTTTTGTATGGCAAAAATTTTTGGCTCTACACCAAAGACGGGGGCAAAGCCCATTTTCTTGAGTTTTCCGACACGTTCTCGATTCGATTTTTCAGCCGTAATTTCGCAACACAGGAGCGACAGGCAGCCTTATTTTTAACCTTGCTTTGTAGTAAGTCATTTAAATCGTGCATAAAGGGGAACTCAAAAAGGCGGCGTAAACCCCAAAAGTTTCCATCTTATTTTTGCAGCTAAACTGTCTCACTGAGTGGGCCAGCTATCTTTAAAGAACAGCACTGGTGTTTTATGGCTACTTGCTCTATACTGCTACAAGTTTACTATAAAAAACAATATATTATACTTTTACATGCATAACATACTAAAATAGCTATACATATAGCACTTTAGCATACATGCGGAGCCATAAATGCCTCAGGCAGACAAAAAATATTATACCATTGGTGCCATCACCAAAGCTTGCACCCTGCTGGAAAAACTTTCTGAAAAAAAAACATGGGAACTTTCAGAGCTGTGCAAGGCTTTGGATATGCCCAAAACCACCGTGCACCGCATGCTCCTCACCCTTGAGGACGAGGGTTTTGTCACCCAAGCTCACTGGGGAGGCATGTATTCGCTTTCGTATAAACTTTTTTCCATTGGGCGCAAAGTTGTCAATTATTCAAATATCGTTGATGTTGTAAAACCTTTTACCGAATACTTGCTGGATGAACTGGATGAAACCATAAATCTTTGCGTCGTTTCCGGTACAGACATGATTATTCTTGATAAAAAAGTGACCACCCAAGCCTTGCGCCCTGACAATATTGTAGGCTCCTCATTCCCGATTTTTTATTCTGCCTCCGGCAAGGCCTTCTTGAGCTTCACCCCCCAAGAGTATTATGACGCCACATTAGAAAAAATTCGCGCAAATACCACACCGCGCATTAGCGATCAGGCTTTTACCGGATTTTTACAAGAAATTTCCGACGCACGGGTCTCAGGACTTGCCTATGACAATGAAGAAATTTTTCAAGGCGTGCGCTGCGTTGCCGCGCCGATTATTGACCTACGCAACAATGCCATTGCGGCCTTGAGTGTTTCCGCCCCCACCGTGCGCCTGAGCAAAAAAACGGTTGAAAAGATTGAGCGCCTCCTCTTTACAGCCGCAAAAAAAATATCTTTACAACTCGGAACAACGCATCCACTGTATTTTACTGAATAATACTCTAGCGACGAGAACCTCAATCCCCCTTTCCTCCAAAAAACGAACCGCCTACAGAAAATGCTTCTGTGGGCGGTTCGTTTTTTACTACAGAGAAAAAATCGCTTTACCTACTTGACACAAAATACGGAAACACGTAGTTTCTATTTTACGGAACAACGTAACACAATACGGAACATACACGCTGATACCGCTTTTTTTCACAAGGGAAAATAGATCTATAATCATTTAATATAAATAGTTTTTATAGATTTAAATCGGCATGTATACAAATTTGGGATATCATTCCGCATTATGTTACATGTGCATTGTGCATACTTGAGTCCTAGGGTGTAATTTTTTGAGGGAAAACCCCCTCAGCGGAGAAAGCTGACATGTCAGCAAGGAGAATAGCCATGAAAGACGCAATTATTGTTGGTGGGGGCATTGCCGGGATGTCGGCTGCGTGGCGTTTGCGCTTTAGCGATATCCTCGTTCTGGAAGGGAGCAACCGCATCGGCGGGCGGCTACGTTCTGAACGGCGCGGTAAATATTGGCTCAATTGGGGTGGGCACGTTTTTGGCGGCGAAGGCTCTTTTGCCGACAAATTATTGAAAGAAGTGGGCGTTGACGCCCTGAACCTTCCCGGTTCTTTTTCCGCGCTGTCCTTCAAGGGTAAAACCCTCAACGGTGGCAATGTCAACCTCTATCCTTTCCGGCTTCCGCTTTCATGGAGCACACGTTGTGAAATTGCCCGCGTGGGTCTGAAGGTGATGAAGGCGGTCAAAGACTACGGCAAGGTCAATAAGCCCCGCCAAGGTGAAGATTACCGCGTGCGCCAGCAGCGCATTTATGACTTTATGGCGGATAAAACCTTTGCCGAATTCACCGGCCCCCTTTCGCCCGATGCGGACGCATTTTTCCGTCCCACCGTATCGCGTTCTTCAGGCGACCCTGAAGAAATCTCGGCGGGCGCAGGCGTTGGGTATTTCTTGCTCGTGTGGGATAAAGGCGCGGGCCTTGCGCGCAATATTGTCGGCGGCGCGGCTACACTGCCGCAGGCCATTGCCCACAAGCTGGGAAACAAAGTAAAAATGGGTGCAGAAGTTATTGAAGTGGTTCAGCACCCTGACCATGTGGAAGTTACCTACAAGCAGGGCGAAAAAGAATTTACCGAAAAAGCGCGCTATTGCGTGATGACCACACCGGCCACCATTACCCACAGCGTCACCAAAAATCTCGACCCCGTTGTGCACGATGCCCTGAGCAAGGTGCAATACGGTCACTATGTGTCTGCCGCCTTCCTGACCAATGAAAGCGGGCGCCATTCTTGGGATGATGTATACGCCTATTGCACCCCCCAAAAATCGTTCAACATCGCCTTCAACATGTCCAACCTTGTGCGTTCCATGGAAAGTGAACGTCAGCCGGGTTCTTCCTTCATGGTATTTTCGCCCGCCACCTTGGCCCGCAATCTCATTGACTTACCGGACGAAAAAGTTTTGGAAATCTACCGGAAGGATCTAGAAGAAGTCTTCCCCGGTTTTGGCTCCATGGTTGTAGAGCAGAGTGTGCAAAAGTTCCATAACGGTTTGGCCTATTGCTTCCCCGGTCGCAACAAATTGCAGCCCATGCTCATGCGTAGCCCTGAACGCGTGTACCTTGCGGGGGACTATCTCGGTTCTTGGTATACAGAAACAGCTATCCAAACCGGCCTTATCGCTGGGGAAGACATCAACAGCAAGCTGTACACCGAAACACAATTGCCCCCTAACGATTTCAGGTACTAAACCTGTGCACGACTGGGGCAGCCCGCCGCACTACAAGGGCAGGCTGCCCTAAAAAAAACTCCAAGGACGAAACAATGCGTACCAGTATTTCTACTCCAGGCGCTCCAGCTGCCGTGGGCAGTTACTCGCAGGCCGTGCGTGCGGGGCAATTTCTTTTCCTATCCGGTCAAATTTGTGTCCATCCTACAACGGGTGAGATGGAACGCCACAGCGTCACCACCCAAACCCGCCGCATTATGGAAAATATCAAAGCCGTGGTGACAGAAGCCGGCGCCACCATGGATGATGTCGTGCACTGCCGAGCCTTTGTCTCCAACATGAAGCATTTTCCTGAATTTGAAGCCGTGTACAAAGAATATTTTTCCGCTCCCTTTCCCGCGCGGATGACCGTTGCGTCTGCGGGTATTTACGATAATCTTGATGTTGAAATGGACGCTATCGTCTATCTTGGGCAATAAATTCTGGCTATTCTTCAACAAGCCCCAAAGGGTGCAGGCCACGCGCTCTTAGCACACAAGGCCGTGGCCTGCTTTTTTTACCGCAACCGTATTATAACGATGGAGTTCTAAATATCACGTTAAATTTATTACCCTTGGAGTAATCCATGCCTGTGATCGACGAACACGCACAAGCCATATCTTATGAAGACGCCCCCTTTAGCAAAATACACCGCAAAGTTGTGTTGGGGGGAATGCTGGGACAGTTCAGCGATGGGTACATTCTGGGCATCATAGGTATTGCCATGAGTCTGGCAGCCGATACCCTTGGTCTTACCACATTTTGGCAAGGTCTTATCGGCTCTGCTTCACTGGTCGGCCTGCTGTTCGGCAGTCTGCTGGTAGGGCCTCTCGCTGACCGCATCGGTCGAAAATATATTTTCTATACCACCATGGCTATCTTCTTTGGGGCATCCGTACTCCAATTTTTTGTAACAACACCTGTGGAACTCTTGTGGCTACGTTTTGCCCTTGGGGCGGCCATTGGCGCAGACTACGCCGTTGGCCTGACCCTCGTGAGCGAATGGACCCCGCGTAAATTGCGCGGGCGCGTCCTCAGCTTTTTGATGCTCATGTGGGTGAGTGGCTATGTAAGTGCCTATATTATCGGCTATATATTACAGCTTTTTGGCGACGGCGCATGGCGCTGGATTTTAGTCAGTTGCGCCGTGCCCTCACTGGTGGGCCTCTATCTCCGCATAGGCACACCCGAATCTCCCCAATGGCTTATGGGCAAGGGAAAAACCGAAAAAGCCCTCCAGCTCATTCACCGCTTTGTAGGGAAAGAATACGGCCTGCCTGTACGCAAAGAAGCACCACAATCTGCTTCATGGTTCAGCCTGTTCAGTCCGAAGTGGCGCCGCAATACCCTTGTAGGATCAGTCTTTTATGCCTGCCAGGTTATTCCTTATTTTGCCATCGGCACTTTTCTTCCCCGCCTTCTTCAGTCGTTAAACATTCAAAACCCCTACGCTTCAGGGATTATATTCAACGTCTTCCTCTTTATCGGCGTTCTCCTCGGCATGTGGCTCATCAACAAACTCCCCCGCCGCATTTTCCTCATCGGGAGTTTTTATATTTGCGCCGCCGCCTTATTGCTCATGTCGGTTTGGAGCGATATGCCCGCTCTTTACGCACTCGCCGCCCTTTCGCTTTTCAGTTTTGCCATTTCAGCGGCTTCCGTATTGGAATTCGCCTATACCCCCGAACTCTTTCCCACCGAATTACGCGCTTCCGGCGTGGGCTTTGTGGTGGCTATCAGCCGCCTTGGCGGGGCTGGGGGCACCTTCCTTCTGCCCCTCACCATGGAAGTCTTCAACGCGCAAGTGGCCTTATTCGGTTGTGTCTTGGCCCTACTTATCGGCGGTATTGTCTGTCACCGCTACGCGCCGGAAACACGAGGCATACACATAGACTAAACCCTCACCCCTCCACCCCGCAATCCTTCCAGAACAGGCTTGCGGGGACTTCCCCCCCCTCCCGGGAAGAGTGCTGAAAGCTATTGACGAATATAAAATAATATATATTTATATCAGTAGTCTTTTAACACCTTTGCCAAGGAGGGGGGCATGTTGTCTCCACAATCAAAA
>JAVVPD010000001.1:5105-76377 GCA_036655975.1 Desulfovibrionaceae bacterium
TTACGCTATTTTACACAGCGTTTACGAGAAATCGGCTCAGAAGCCTTTTCCGACAAAAACTATTCCGTGCGCCGTGGCGGTCGATCTTGGGAAGAATATTACCGCCGCCGCTGGCAGCACGACAAGGTTACCCGATCCACCCACGGCAACAATTGCACAGGTTCCTGCTCCTTTGACGTGTTTGTCAAGGACGGCATTATTGTCTGGGAAGCCCAAAAAACCGATTATCCCACGCCGCATCCCGACTTTCCCGACTATGAACCCCGAGGCTGCCCGCGCGGTACTTCGGCTTCGTGGTATGTGTACAGCCCCTTGCGGGTGCGCCATCCTTTAATACGCGGAGCCTTGTGGGAGCTTTGGCAGCAGGCCTTGCACGAGCACAGCGACCCTGTGCTCGCGTGGAAAAGCCTCGTCAACGACCCGCTTAAACGCGGGAAATATCAGCAAGCGCGGGGCATGGGCGGTTTTGTCCGCGTAAGCTGGGACGATGTGGCAGAACTGACGGCAGCCTCGCTGGTATACACCATCCAAAAATACGGCCCAGACCGCATTTTTGGTTTTACCCCGCTTCCGGCCATGTCCATGACCAGCTTTGCCTCGGGGGCGCGTTTTTTTTCGCTCATCGGGGCCAGCATGGTCAGCTTTTACGACTGGTATTGCGACCTGCCCCCCGCTTCGCCGCAAATTTGGGGGGAACAGACCGACGTGCCCGAAAGTGCCGACTGGTATAATGCGGGCTATATCATCGCGTGGGGGTCTAACCTGCCGCAAACCCGCACCCCAGACGCGCATTTTTATACTGAAGCCCGCTACCGAGGCACACGCATTGCCGCCATTTCTCCCGATTATGCCGACTTCACCAAATTTGCCGATCACTGGTTGCCCGTGCGCGCGGGCACAGACGCGGCCTTGACCATGGCTATGGTACACGTGATTATCAAAGAATTTTTTCTCGATCGTCAGGTACCCTATTTTCAGGAATACGCACGCCGTTTCACCGACTTGTCCTGCCTTGTTCTCCTCGACACCACCGCCAGCGGACTGGCAGCAGGCCGCTTTGTACGCGCCTCAGACCTCGGCCGGGCAGGCAACAATCCGCAGTGGAAAATTGCCGTCTTCGACACCTTACGCTACGGCCCTGCGGTTCCCATGGGCAGCGTAGGATCGCGCTACGGTGAAGAAGGCACCTGGAATTTGCAGATGCGCGACTGCTATGACGGTGAAGAGCTTGAGCCGCTGCTGACCATGGCGGATCATCTGAGCGCGGAATGGGCCTGTGTGGACTTTCCCCTGTTCACCGAAGGCGAAGCCAGCACCCGCAGCAGCGCGGTTCCGTATATTTATCTCGAATTGGACGGAACAATACAGCGCGTCACCACTGTTTTTGACATTCTGGCGGGCAGCGTGGCTGTAAATCGGGGCCACGGCGGGCAAGTGGCAAAAAACTATAACGATGCCAGCACCTATGCCACGCCCGCATGGCAAGAAAACCTTAGCGGCGTGCCCCGCCAAGACGCCATTAAGGTAGCCCGCGAATTTGCCACCAATGCGGAACAAAGCCGAGGTCGCTCCATGATTATCATGGGGGCAGGCATTAACCATTGGTATAATAACGATACTATCTACCGTTGCATTTTATCCCTCACCTCCTTGTGTGGGTGTCAGGGGGTCAGCGGTGGCGGGTGGGCGCACTATGTGGGGCAAGAAAAAGTACGACCTTTGGCAGGCTGGACCACCCTTACCGTCGCCTCCGACTGGACAGGCCCCCCCCGGCTGCAAAATGGCACCTCCTTCTATTATTTTGCCATTGACGCGTGGCGCTATGAATTACTGGATATGCAGGCCATGTGCCCGCCACGTTTGCGCGATCAGGTGCCCACCCACCCGGCAGACTGTAATGCGCTTGCCGTGCGTTTGGGCTGGCTGCCCTTTTACCCGCAATTCAAAGAAAATTCCCTCACACTCTGCGCCAAGGCAGAAGCCGAAGGTGCCGTGAGCGATACGGACATCATCGCCCATGTGGTCAAAAGACTGGTCAGCGGTGATTTGCAAATGGCGGTGGAAGATCCTTCCCATCCTGACAATGTGCCACGGGTCATGTGTTTTTGGCGCACCAATCCCCTAGGTTCTAATGTCAAGGGGCATGAATACTTTTTAAAGCACATGCTGGGCACCAAAAATGCCGTGCGCGGCGAAGAATCTCCTGTCCAGCCACAGGACGTGCACCCTCGCCCCGCCGACCCCCAAGGCAAGCTAGACCTGATGATTACCTCCGAATTCCGCATGAGCACCACCTGCGTGTATTCTGACATTGTGCTGCCCGCAGCCCATTGGTATGAGATTAACGATCTTTCATCCACCGACATGCACCCCTTTATCCACCCTTTCACCCCCGCCACAGATCCGCCTTGGGAAGCCCGCAACAATTGGGAGCAATTCAAGGCTATTGCCACGGCTTTTTCCCGTCTTGCCGCTCAGCATTTGGGAACGTGCAAGGATGTGGTTGCCACCCCCCTGCTGCACGATACCCCCGGCGAAATTGCCCAGCCCCTCGGGCAAGTGCGCGACTGGCGCACGGGTGAAGTGGAGGCCATTCCCGGCAAAACTATGCCTTCCCTGCACATTGTGGAACGCCCCTATGCCGACGTGCTCAAAATGTACACGGCTCTCGGCCCTCGGATCCGTAATGACAAAGGCGTAGGCGCCAAAGGCCCCGCGTGGAACGGCAGCATAGAACACGATCTGCTAAAACAACGTCTGGGCACTGTCACCGAAGAAGGCTGTAGCCAAGGTATGCCCCGTTTAGACACTGACCGCGCGGCCTGTGAAACCATTCTGTGCCTTTCCCCCGAAAGTAATGGCACGGTGAGCATGCGCTCATGGGAAAGTGTCGAAACCCTGACAGGCCTAAAACTCTCCGACCTGTCCGCCCCCACCGCCGGCGTGAATCACACCTTTGAATCCGTCACCGCCCGTCCGGCGCGCGCCCTGAACAGCCCCATCTGGAGCGGCATTAAGGGCGAACAATGCACCTATTCGCCCTTTGCCCAAAATGTGCAAAGGCTCATGCCCTTTCACACCCTCAGCGGGCGGCAACATTTTTACCTTGACCACGGCTGGATGTTGGCCTTTGGGGAATCCCTGCCCGTGTTCCGTCCGCCCTTGCCCCTCATGCGGCTGGGGGAAACCTCGGGCGTGAATATCCCGCGCACGGGCACAGAGCTGGTGCTCAACCTGCTCACCCCGCACAGTAAGTGGTCCATCCACTCCACCTATTCCGACAATCTGATCATGCGAACCCTTTCGCGCGGGGGCGGCGAAATATGGCTCAACAACGATGATGCCGCTTCCGCCGGCATTCAGGATAACGAATGGTTGGAATGCTACAACGCCAACGGCGTATTCATGGGGCGGGCTTTGGTGAGCCACCGCATCCCACCGGGGAAAGTTTTCATCTATCACGCGCAAGAAAGGCACATTAATACGCCCATGTCTCCCCTGTCCGGTACACGCGGGGGCACACACAACAGCCTAACCCGCCCCTTCATCAAACCCACGCAAATGATCGGCGCTTATGGGCAATTGAGTTACGCCTTTAACTATTACGGCCCCACCGGATGCCAGCGTGACGAATACATTGTCATCCGCAAGGCGGGGGAGGTCTCTTTCCATGAAAATTAAAGCCCAGATCGCCATGGTGTTAAACCTGGACAAATGCCTTGCCTGCCATACGTGTAGCATTCCCTGTAAAAACGCGTGGACCACCGCGCCCGGTTCTGAATATATGTGGTTTAACAATGTGGAAACCAAGCCCGGCATCGGCTATCCCAAACAGTGGGAAAACCAAAACCTGTATAAAGGCGGCTGGAAGCTACAGCGTGGCAAGCTCAAGCTGGTGGCAGGGGGCAAGTGGAAAAAATTAACGGAAATTTTTGCCAATCCCGACCAACCTACGCTGGACGATTATTACGAACCCTATACTTTTGACTATCAACACCTGACCACCAGTCCCCCCGCCCAGCACCAGCCCACGGCCCGTGCCTTTTCAAGCATTACCGGCAAGCCCATGACCCCAACATGGGGGCCTAATTGGGAAGACGATCTCGCCGGGGCCCATGTGAGCGGCTTGGACGATCCCAATTTTTCGGGTCTGGAAGCCAAGGCCTATTTGCAATTCAAAGACGTGTTCATGATGCACCTGCCCCGCCTGTGCGAGCACTGCTTGCATCCAGCCTGTGTGGCCTCCTGCCCCTCTGGAGCCCTGCACAAGCGGGATGAAGACGGCATTGTGCTGGTGGATCAAGACCGTTGCCGGAGCTGGCGCTATTGCGTGTCCGGCTGCCCCTACAAAAAGGTGTATTTCAATTGGAAAACCCACCATGCCGAAAAATGCCTGTTCTGCTACCCGCGTATCGAGGCCGGGCAGCCCACCCTGTGCGCGCAAAGTTGCGTGGGGCGTATCCGCTATCTGGGGGTCATGCTCTATGACGCTGACCGAGTGCAGGATATGGCCGCCACAGCACAAGACAGTGACTTGTACAGCGCGCAACTTTCGCTTTTTCTGAACCCGCACGACCCAGACATCATCCGCCAAGCCGAAGCGGACGGCATTTCCTTCCCTTTTATGGAGGCCGCCCGGCATTCACCCGTGCGTAAAATGATTGTGGACTGGCGCATCGCCCTGCCACTGCACCCAGAATTCCGCACCCTGCCCATGGTCTGGTATGTCCCGCCCACCAGCCCCTTAACGGCGGGCGGATTAGAAGACCTCCATTGCCTCGACCGCATGCGTATTCCCGTGCGCTATCTTGCCAACCTGCTCACCGCCGGAGACGAAACACCCGTGCGCGCCGCACTGAGCAAGCTCATCGCCATGCGTCTGTATATGCGCGACAGTCATGTAGCCCCCGAACACGGCGAGCAGGGCCTCGCCAATGCGGGCATAGACGCGGCAATGGCACAGGCCATGTACCGCCTGCTGGCTTTGGCCCGCTATGACGAGCGTTTTGTTATTCCCACCGTCCGTCGGGAAGATGCCTACGGCGAAGATATCGAAAGCTTAAAGGGCAACGCGGGCTATCCCGATCCGGTCACCAAGGGGCAAGCCCGCACCTGCTCTCATTGCACTAACGCGCATTCACAGGAGGGTTAACACGATGTTTGTTCCCCATAACCGAGAAAAAGATCCTGTTCGTGAACCGATCATGCCGATATACACGGCGCAAAAAGTCACAACAGACACTACCTCCGCAGGCCCGCCCTTACAGCCACAGGAAGGCTACCGGCATTCGCTGGAAGTTGTCTCCCTGCTGCTGGCCTATCCCGAGGCAGAATTACGCTGTATGCTGAACAATTTCAGCCCACCCCCATGCCCCATTCAGCGCATCCCTCGGCTGGACGCGGTGGTCAACACCTTTGCAAGCACGGTCAGCCTGCTGCCTTTATCCACATGGCAGGGGATCTACGTGGACACCTTTGATCTTGACCCCGCCTCCAGCCTGCACCTGACATGGCATGTTTTTGGGGATTCCCCCCGCCAAGGCCGTGCCCTCGCCGCCATTAACGAGATTTACCGCGACGCGGGCTTTGCGCCTGTGCCGGGGGAATTGCCCGACTATCTGCCCATGATGCTCGAATTCATGGCGGTGGGGCCAGAATGGGCCACCGTCTGCCTGGGCGAAAAATTTGGAGCCACCCTTGCTAAACTCACCACCCACCTAGACACGCACCACAGTCCCTACACCCCCCTGCTGGAGCATGTGCTGGAAGTGCTCACCATTCCCCCCCACTCTCGTGAGGTGATCGTATGAAATCGCTCATTTTTTTCTTTGTTGTCTACCCCTATATCTGCTTGGCCCTGCTTCTCTTTGGCCTGCTGCTGCGCTATGTCTATACCCAAAACACGTGGAACGCCCGTTCCAGTGAAATTTTTGAAAAACAGACCTTACGCATCGGCTCTATGCTCTTTCACCTGGGCATCCTGTTTTCCTTTGGGGGGCATATCCTCGGCTTAGTTCTCCCCCCTGCGGCCCTGCAAGCCTTAGGCTTGAGCATGCCGCTGCACATGGAGCTGGCCGGCATGGCGGGCAAAATTCTCGCCCCGCTGGTGATTCTGGGCTTGGGCATTCTGCTTTTTCGCCGCCTGTGCAACGCCCATGTAGCCGCCACCACTACCCGCACCGATATCGTGATTATTCTGCTTATTCTGCTCAATGCCTGCACATACCAGTCCTATGTGGCGCACTTCCCCGTATTTTCCACCATCGGGCCGTGGCTACGCTCTGTGCTTACCTTCTATCCCGCGCCCGTCTACCTGATGAGCGTGCCCCTGTTTATGCAAATACACATCGTCAGCGGATTAACCATCTTTGCTCTGCTCCCCTTCAGCCGGCTGGTACATATTTTTAGTGTACCGCTGACCTACATAACCTTTCCGGCAGTGCTCTACCGAAAAAGATATGGAAATACCTAATACTCCTCAAGGGAACCTGTATGAATACGCAATTTATGCATTTGGTTAAGAACCAGTCGCCTGCCAATTTTGCCATGGTCATGTCCACAGGCATTGTATCCATTGCCCTGCATTTACTGGAATACCCGCATGCCGCGCTGGGCTTATTTTTTGTGAACATATTCATGTGGCTGGTGCTCGCCTGCACCTATACCCTGCGGGCCGTCGTCTACCCCCGCGCCTTTTTTGATGACTTTGCCGACCACAATAAGGGGCCGGGCTATCTGACCATTGTGGCGGGAACCTGCATTCTGGGCAATCAATTTGCGCTGTTCTGCGGGGATTACCTGACCGCACAAGCCCTGCTGCTGTTGAGCCTCATCCTATGGTTTCTGTGCTTGTGGGGCATCTTCTTCGCCCTGTTCACTCGGCCCGACAAGCCCAGTGTTGATCACGGCATCAACGGCGCGTGGCTCGTCGCCACCGTAAGCACACAAGCGCTGGTGATTCTGGGGGTCATTTGTATAGGGCATACCGCATGGGATACGGACACCGTGTTTGTACTGCTGGTGGCCTTGTTCGGCTTGGGATTCATGCTCTATATTATCATGATTACCATGATTTTTTACCGCTTTTGCTACAAAAGCCTGAGCGCCGCGCAACTCAGCCCCACCTTCTGGATCAATGCGGGGGCCATGGCCATCACCACGCTGGCGGGGGCAGAACTCATCCTGCATGCACCGCTTTCGCCCTTTGTAACTCACGTGCTGCCCTTTCTCTATGGAACCACGCTCATGGCCTGGGCCACCGCCACATGGTGGATTATCATGCTCATTCTGCTGGGTTTTTGGCGGCATATCGGACAAAAATTCCCCTTTAACTATGAAGCGGGCTATTGGGGCATGGTCTTCCCCATGGGCATGTACACCGCCTGCACCTACACGCTGGCCGAAGCACTGGATCTGCCCTCCCTATTGGTGGTGCCGGAATCCTTCATCGGGGTGGCGCTCATCGCGTGGCTCACCACCACCTATGGCATGTGCGCCATGCTCATCCGGCGCTTGGGCGAAAAAAATTAGGAACTCGGCAACCAAAAAGCAATGGTACTCTGCAATATATCAGGATCAATGGGTTTAGCAATGTGGGCGTTCATCCCCGCCGCGCGGCAATGCTCTTTGTCTTCTTCCATGGCGTTTGCGGTCATAGCCAGCACGGGCATGGTAAAGTGCTGGCTCCGCAAAGCCACGGTGGCGCTCAGGCCGTCCATTTCCGGCATCTGAATATCCATCAGCACAATGTCAAAAACTTCCTCGTGCAGGGCCTGTAACGCTTGCTTGCCGTTGCTGACCAGCCGGCACGAAAGGCCCATATGTTTGAGCAAAGCTACAATAATTTCTTGATTAATATCATTATCTTCCGCCACAAGTATCCGTGTACTCGGGGGAATAGAGGGTAAAGGCGTGTGCGCTGTGGCGATAGGCACATCCACGTCTTCGGGCACACAGGACAGCGGCACACGAACCCGAAAAATGCTCCCTCGGCCCACCACGGATTCTAGGCTGATGGTGCCGCCCATTAATTCCACCAGCAATTTACAGATGGCCAGCCCCAAACCCGTGCCCCCAAATTTGCGCGTAGTGGACGAGTCGGCCTGACTAAATTTGCTGAATAACTGTTTTTGCACCTCTGGCGCAATGCCTATGCCCGTATCCTGCACGGTGATAGCAAGCATGCACAGGCCGTCCACACAGCACATCCCGCGCATACACACGGTAACGCTGCCTTGCTCCGTAAATTTCAGGGCATTATTGCTCAAATTCATGAGCACTTGGGTTAAGCGCAAGGCGTCCCCCATAAGATACAGTGGCACACTCTCGTCCACATTAATCAGAAAGCGAAGGCCTTTTTCCTCCGCAATGGACGAGAACATATCTTCCAGCGTTGTGATTATTTCCTCCAGACGAAAAGGGGCCATCTCCAAGGTTAATTTGCCCGCTTCAATTTTTGAAAAATCTAAGATATCGTTGATAATCGCCAGCATATTCTTACTGGCCCGCTGAATTTTGCGTAAATACCCGTACTGCTGCCCCGGGCTAGTTTCTTTCAGGGCAAGATGCGTCAGGCCCAAAATAGCGCTCATGGGCGTGCGAATCTCGTGGCTCATGCGCGCCAAAAAGTCCGACTTGGCTTTTGAGGCTTCTTCGGCATAGGAGCGCGCACGCCCTGCCGCAATTTCCTTAGCCATGCTCTCGCCCACCTGCCCCACCATGGTGTTAAAGGCCTTTTCCAAGCACAAAATTTCATAAATTTTTGAGCTTGCGTCTACCTGCGTTTGTAATTGCCCCTCCGCAAAACGATGCGCCACTTGCTGCAAGCCCCGTAAAGGCTGAACCAATTCGTGTGTGAGCAACCAGTACGAGCAAAAAAACATCAATCCGCTGACAATAAAGACAAAATATACCCCACCCCACACCGATTGCATCAAAGGCCCGAGCACCACAGATTCGGGAATAACGCTTAGCAAAGTCCAATTTGTATGGGAAATAGGCGTATAGGCGATGTATTCGTTCATGCCCAGCAGCCCTTTATCAAAACGCACCACCCCCCCAGTAGACGTATTACGCAAGCTATAGGCAAAATCCACCAGCTCAGGGGAGGCGCGCTCATGGGACAAACTCACAAGGGTATGGCGTAAAATAACGTCACTGTCAGGATGCACCACAATCGTCCCAAATTGGCTAACCAAGATAAGCTGGCTGCCTTCAACATTAATTGTGCCCAAATTTCTGTTGATTTCCTCCACGGATACCGCCACAGACACAACGCCCTGAAGTACCTTGTTATGAAAAAAAGGCGCGGAATACGCGCACACCATATTGTTTTGCAAAGTGCTGTAGGAGGGATCAGTCCATATGCCCCTGTGTGCAAGTTTGGGGAGTAAAAACCAGTCGGAATAGGCGTAATCGTAGTCTTTTTCCTTGGAAAAAATACCGTATTCACTCTGCTCCCCGTACTCTATAGCCATGGGCGAAGGGGGCACGGAACCTGCCGGAAACACCCCCGCGTCAAAAGCAATGATCACCCCGTTAATGCCGTCACAACTGAGCACGTCTGCCAACAAGCTACGATAGACCGAATCTTCCAGCGGCCCCGTGGAGTTGAGGGTAATGGCAAGAGTATCCGCATAGCGGGACATTCTGCCAAAAAAAAGATTCAGGTCGGAAGCCTGCCGGGCGGTTCTTTCCATCAGCACCGTACGCAAGTCCACAATGCCTTGGGCCCGCGCCTTTTGGTAGCCAATGTATATAAACAACAGAGCCATACATAACAGCGGAATGCCCATGATATAGATAATCATACCGCGAAGGCTGATAGGGCCATGGGGTAGTATGTGACGCATGGTCAAGGCCTTTGAAAAAAGCGTTCATAGCTTTCATCGTGCAGCGCTAGGCCGGATTCTATCACCGCAGCGCGAGCCGCCTCAAAATCTTTCCGCGCCAACTCGCCCGGAGTGCCATCGTAACCTTGCATCAACATGCGTATGCTCCGCAACATCTGCAATTGATAATTCCGGTTAGAGCGGAATTTTCGCGCATCGCCAGCGCACAAAACCGCGTCCACGGTTTCGTCCTCGTGGGTAAAGGCATAGTCCCAACCGCGTTCCACGGCCCGCAGCACCCCTTGTACAATTTTCCGATTTTCTTGCAGGTAATTCACGCGGGTATACAAGCCGTCGCCCGCCAGGTCGACCTTATACTGGGCAAAGGGGAAAATAGTCATTTCTTCCGCCTTCATGCCCCGCTCCAGCAGGCGCAGATATTCACTATAGTCCATGGCCTGCGTGGCGTCCGCAAGGCCGTACAAAAAAGGCGCAAGGCTGTTACTCAAAGGCAATACCTTGCCCGGAATAATCGCATTGCGCTTTAAAAACAGTTCAAACTCCAGACCAAAATCGCTCCCCCACGTTAATATGGTTTTGCCATTAAGATCTTCTATTTTTTCTATATTACTGGATTTTCTAGCAATAAGTACAGAGCCCGAATGCTGCATAAACTGCCGTATATTCACAATGGGCAGCCCTTCCCCCCAGCGTTGCAGGCCCGAGACCAGCCACGCCGTGGCAAAATCCATGTCGCCCTTAGCTAAAATACGCAAGGGGCTTTCCCCCAATTGCGCCCAATGCAATTCCACGCGGGACAGACCTTCTTCCGCAAAAAAGCCCCGCTCTTGGGCCATAATATAGCCGGCAAACTGGGCTTGCGGCATCCATTGCAAAAGAATACGCACCGTTTTTTCTGCGGCAGCATCGTTTTCCGTCAGGGGGGTATCTGGTGTACAGGTGTGCTCTTGACGCAGCGTAAACGGCTCCGCAGTGCAGGGGGCGTGCAACAGCACCCCACACAATAAAGCCGTACAGAACACTATTCTTAAAGATAGGGCGCGTATATACATAGATTTACAGGACTCTGGTGGAAGGTGCCTACACACAATTCACACATTCACACAGTGTGTAGTACCATAGCAGCCTCGTACAGGGCATGCAAGCCATTATAAAAATACAAATTGATAAAATTCCATTGTATATTTTGCGTCAAAAAAAGTCTATTCGTTTATAAAATCTTGGCATTACAAAAATAAAGATCACTTTCCCGCCAGTAGGCACTTTGCCGCAAAAGCTGCAGCTCCAAAACCATTATCAATATTCACCACACTTACGCCGGGCACACACGAGCACAACATGCTCAACAGCGCGGCATGCCCTCCCGCACCCACGCCATAGCCTACGGAGGTGGGCACCGCCAGCACGGGGCAACGCACAAAACCCGCCACCACGCCGGGCAAAGCCCCTTCCATGCCGGCCACGGCAATAATACAGCGGGCTGTGTCCAAAGCGGGCAAATGGGCCTGCAAGCGGTGTAATCCCGCTACCCCCACGTCACTCACAAAGCCCGCGTCTATCCCCCAAAACACCAAGGTGCCAAAGGCTTCCAAAGCCACAGCCCGATCCGCTGCCCCCGCTGAAAGCACCATCACTTGCCCGCTCTGAGGCCAAGGCGGGCTGACGGGTAAGGGGCTCCCCAGGGCAAACAGCCCCGCTTGTGGCCACAGGCAGCCCTCGGGAAATGCCCGCGCCAGCATTGCGCCCTGCGCCGCGTTGACCCGTGTGGCGAGCACTTTTTCGGCTGGGGGCAGGCCCGCTGTGCTGTCACTGCCGCCCCCCGCTAAAACCCGCAAAGACGCGCACAATTGGTCGTCTGCCTTGCCTTGGGCAAACACCACCTCCCCAAGGCCCGTGCGTAAAGCCCGATGCCTGTCCAAATTCAGGCCCGCCAGCATATCGGCAGTGGGCCCCAGCCGGCACAGTTGCAAAGCTTCCTCAGGACTGATATCCCCCACCACAAGACGTGCGAATACGGAACGTAATTTTTCTTCCATCATAGCCCAAACCCCCTTTGAATGGTGGAGCATATCCCCTCCGCATTCGGGCCGCAAGATGCCCAGCCTAGGTCAGTAATAGCTCTATTATACAGAACTTCCACTTGCCTCTTGCTTTTAACCCCCTAAGCGGGTAATGACTTTGGAAAATGTCTACACGTCGCATACTATTCCTTACGCCAGCCCATGCCGTAACCCGCATATTCCCGCAATTACGGGATGCCGGTTATGAAATTGGCATAGCTGAAAACCTCAAGGGCGCGTCTGTCTTTATTCGCAAGTCAGGGCCTGGAGTTATTTTTGCACGCCCCCAATTGCCCGGTTTTCAGATTGAAGATCTGCTAGCCGTGGGCGCGGACGATCCCAATTTTCCCCCTGTTGTCGTAACCACCGACAAAGCCAGTGTGGAAGAAGCCGAACACCTATTAAACCTAGGCGCGCACGATTATTGGGTGGAACCGCTGGATTTTGATAAAGTAGTCGCCATGGCCCGCGCCCCGCGCACGCCCGCTCCAGCCCCCGCCCTGTCCACGCTGGGAGGGCGCAGACCTTTAGCCACGGCGGGCGGGCCCCGTATTGTTGGCAAGCACCCCGCAGTACACCGAGTGTTGGCTTTGGCGCGTCAGGTAGCCCCTTCCAAGGCCACGGTGCTTATTTCTGGTGAATCCGGCACGGGGAAGGAACTGTTTGCGCGCTGCCTGCATGCCTGGAGCGGTCGCGCCGCCGCCCCCTTTGTGGCTGTTAACTGCGCGGCCCTGCCCGAACATTTGCTCGAAAGCGAATTGTTCGGACACGAGAAAGGCTCGTTCACCGGAGCCATTAACCGCAAATTGGGCAAATTTGAATTGGCAAACACGGGCACCATTTTGCTGGACGAAATTTCAGAAATGGATATGGCCTTGCAAGCCAAGCTCTTGCGCGTGCTACAGGAAGGCGAAATTGACCGCGTGGGCGGCTCAGAAACCGTGCGGGTGGACGTGCGGGTGCTGGCTACCACCAACCGCAATTTGGAAGCGTGGGTCAAGGAAGGCCATTTTCGGCAGGATTTGTTTTTCCGGCTCAATGTTATTCCCCTACGCCTGCCCTCACTGCGGGAACGCGGGGATGATGTGCTGGAACTGGCGCAATTTTTCATCACTATGTACGTGCGTGAATACGGCTTAAGCCCCACCCAACTGAGCGAATCCGCCGTAGATTGGCTTATGGCCTACGACTTTCCCGGCAATGTGCGAGAACTGCAAAATCTTATGGAGCGCGCCGTATTGCTGGCAAACGGTCGGCCCATTGAGCCTGCCCACTTTTTGCTTGACCCGGACGCGTGGCCCCTGTTTGAAGACGGCGGCCCTAACTGCGGCGCGGAATCGCTGGATACGGCGGCGGAAGGCAGCCTGCCCTATGACACGGGGCCCCTGCAATCTTCCCCTCAGCCCACTGAGGGCGCAAGCTCGTCGTTAAACGGCCCTGTTATTCCCCTGCACGAGATGGAACGCATCATGATTTTAAAAGGGCTGGACGTCACTGCGGGCAACCGCACGCAAGCCGCAGAAATTTTAGGTATTTCCGTGCGTACCCTACGCAACAAGCTTAATGAATATCGCGCACTTGGTATTGAAGTTGAATAATTTTCCACCATCAACCGCATCCGAAACACGGAGTTGTCATGCTTGAGTACATTCGTTCCAACGCCCAATCTTGGGGAGTAAAGGCCGCCTTTGCGGTTATTATCTTGGTTTTTGTGTTTTGGGGCGTGGGCAATATGGGTGATTCCGGCGCTTCGGGCGTAGTAGCAACCGTCAACGGCAAAGCCATTTTGGCCCAAGATTTTGGCGCAGCCTACCGCAATGCGGAAGAAAATATCCGCTTACGCAACCCCAACATCACTTCTGACCAAATGAAGCAGATGAACATTGGTCCGCAAGTTTTGCAGCAATTGATCATTGAAGCCCTCGTACAGGAAGAAGCCACCCGCACGGGCATTGTGATCACCCCACTGGAATTGCGCCGCGCCATTGCGCGCATTCCCTCCTTCCAAAACGCCCAAGGTAAATTTGATGCCGAGGCCTATCAGCGTATTCTGGCAGGGCAGCGCAGCACGCCCGGACGCTTTGAAGAAAAATTGCGTAAAGACTTGCTCGACCAAAAATTGCGCGAACAAGTGAGCGCCGGTTCCTATGTAATGCCCAGCGAAGCCCGCGCCCTGTATGATTTCAGCCGTGAGCAGCGCGCCGTTGATTATGTGTTTTTTCCCGCTAAAGACTACGAAACACAAACAATTGCAGAAGATAGCCTCAAGGCCTATTATGAAAGTAACCGTGCATCCTTTATGATTCCCCCCAAAATCAAGGTGGAATATATTGAAGCCTCTCCCGCCTCGCTGGTAGACCCCTCCACCCTGTCTGCTGAGGCCGTGAAAGACTATTATCAAAAAAATCCCAATGCTTATACTAGCCCTGAGCGTGTGGACGT
The DNA here is from genome assembly GCA_036655975.1 of Desulfovibrionaceae bacterium. Taxonomy (GTDB): domain Bacteria; phylum Desulfobacterota; class Desulfovibrionia; order Desulfovibrionales; family Desulfovibrionaceae; genus CASQEL01. Next base: position 19,459 of record JAVVPD010000001.1, read on the forward strand.
GCGCCACATTCTGTTACGTCTGGCTGAGGACGCCCCTGCCGCTGAAGTGCAAAAAGTGCAGGCCCGCATGGACGCTCTGGCTGGGGATATCACCAAGGGGGCGGACTTTGCAGCCCTCGCCCGTGCAAATTCCGAAGACGCCATGACCGCCCCCAAAGGCGGGGAAGTGGGCCTCATTGCCCGTGGTGACACGGTGCCCGCCTTTGAAGAAGCGGCCTTTGCCTTGCCCATTGGGCAGGTTTCCGCCCCCGTGCGTACCCCCTACGGGCTGCATCTCATCAAGGTGAACGCGCGCGAAGAAGCCAAAGTGCAGCCCCTCGCCGAGGTGGAAAATGCCATTCGCAAGCAATTAGCCACCCTGCAAGGCATTGATCATGTCCGCGAAGTGCTGGACAATTTGATTGAAGGCAATATTTTGGGGAAAAACCTGACCGAACTTGCCCAAAGCCACAAGCTGCAAGCCCACACGACAGAGCTTCTTTCTGCCCCTGAAGTGCGCCAAAAACTGGGGCTGACAGAAAACAGCGCCGCTACCCTCATGGCAACGCCCGCCAAGTCTCCCGTGGACACCGCCCTTGAAGCCGCGCAGGATGTGTTTATTGTGGCGCGGGTGCTTGAAGCCGTTCCTGCAGGCACACAAGACTTTGCCGCCGTGCGTGACGAAATCAAGCAAAAATTACGCGCCGAAAACGCCCAGAAAGCCGCGCTGGAAGCCGCCACCACGGTACGCAAAGACATGGGCGACACCCTGCCCGCCGCGCTAAAAAACAAAGTAAAAACTTCCGCCGCCTTTGGGCGTGGCGAAGCGGTGCCCGGCCTTGGTCAATATCCTGAACTCAGCCCTGCCATCTTCACCGCCACGGTGGGCCAGTGGATGCCTTCGGCCTTCCCCGTTATTGGGCCTGAAGTCAGCGGCGCGGCGCTGGTGCGGGTGCAAAAAGTGTTCGCCACCTCTGACGAAGAATGGCAAACCATTGAACCCATGCTGGCCTCTTCGCTGGAAAATAGCCGTAAAAACGAAGTATACCGCATGTTTCTACTCAGCCTCGGTCAGCGCGCCAAGGTGGAAGTGAAAAACGCCTCCATCGTGAATGGAGAGGGAGTTCGTTAATGGTGAATGCTGACAGCTATCAACATGTGGTCACAATCACATGGGAACAATTGCACCACGATGCCAAATTGCTGGCCCGTGACCTTATGGAATACGGCCCTTTCAGCAAAATTGTTGCCATTACTCGGGGCGGACTTATCCCCGCAGGCATTATCGCCCGCGAGTTGAATATCCGTTTGGTGGACACGGTGTGCATTGCTAGCTATCAGGAACGCTTACAAGCCAAGGGAATCGACATTCTGAAACCTATTCGGGGTGACGATGAAAGCTGGCTGATTATTGACGACCTTGTGGACACAGGCCGCACTGCCAAAGCCGTGCGGGCCATGCTCCCCCGGGGGCGCTTTGCTACCGTCTATGCCAAGCCCGAAGGCTCTGCGCTGGTGGACCATTATCTTACGGAATTTTCACAAGATACGTGGATTCTGTTCCCTTGGGATTCAGAAATCCAATACGCGGCACCCCTTGCCGAGCAAAAAGTAGACTAAAACAGGACTCTATTATGTGTGGAATTATTGGATATGCAGGCCACCGTCCCGCCGTTCCTCTGGTCATTAAAGGTTTGCGTCGTCTAGAATACCGTGGCTATGATTCTGCCGGCGTGGCCTTTGTGCAGGGGGGCGAACTGTGTTGTATTCGCGCCGCCGGCAAACTTGCCGCCTTGGAAGAAAAGCTGGCGGCCTCCCCCAATGTGCTCGCCACCAGCGCCATGGGCCACACCCGTTGGGCTACCCACGGTGTTCCTGCGGAACGCAATGCCCATCCCCACTGTTCCAACGACGGCAGCATGGCTTTAGTCCACAATGGCATTATCGAAAATTATCAAGAAATTAAAGATACACTCAGTGCCAAAGGCTACACCTTCAGCTCAGAAACCGATACCGAGGTGCTGGTCAACCTCATTGCCGAAGGCCGCAAACACAAGCCCAGCCCGCTGGAAGCCTTTGCGTGGGCCTTGCGTCAAGCCCACGGGGCCTATGCGGTGTGCCTGACCTGTGCGGACGAACCCGGCGTGCTGTACGCCGCTCGCATGTCTGCGCCGCTCATTCTGGGTATTGGCGTGGGCGAAAATTTTGTGGCTTCTGATATTCCCGCCTTCTTGCCCTACACCCGCGATGTGGTATTTTTGGAAGAGGGCGAAATTGTCCGCATTGACGCCAATAGCTGGAAGGTGATGCGCCTGAGCGACCTGCAAAAGGTGGACAAAACCGTGCAAACGGTGCAGTGGGATATGCAGGCCGCACAAAAAGGCGGCTTTAAACACTTTATGCTCAAGGAAATTTTTGAGCAACCTCGGGTTATTACCGATTGTATGGCCGGTCGCCTTGACCCCAGCAGTACCCAAATTCACATGCCCGAGCTTGATGCCCTGCCCATTCCTGAGCGCCTGCACATTGTGGCCTGTGGCACCAGCTATCATTCCGGCCTATGGAGCCGCCATATTTTGGAATCTTGGGCCCATATCCCCGTCAGCGTGGAAATAGCCTCAGAATTTCGCTATCGCGATCCCCTGCTCGGCCCCAAGGATATGGTGCTGGTTATCAGCCAAAGCGGCGAAACCGCCGACACCCTTGCCGCCCTACGCACCGCCCGTGAAAAAAATGTGCCCGTTGTTGGCCTGTGCAATGTGGTCGGCTCCAGCATCGCCCGTGAAGCTTCCGCCGTCATGTACACCCAGGCAGGCCCAGAAATCAGCGTGGCCTCCACCAAGGCCATGTGCAGCCAAATGGTGCTGCTCACCCTTATGGCGCTGGCGTGGGCGCAACGCCGGGGAAGCCTTGCCGCAGACGAAAGCACACGCATTGTCCACGCCCTGCGCTCTCTGCCCGCCCAACTCGAATCCGCCCTGCCCGCCATGCGCGACACCGCCCAAAGCCTGTCCCGCCAATACGCCAAGGCCCGTTCGTTCTTTTATCTTGGGCGCGGTCACTGCTTCGCCTTAGCCCTTGAAGGCGCGCTGAAGCTGAAAGAAATCTCCTATATCCATGCCGAAGGCTATGCCTCTGGGGAAATGAAGCACGGCCCCATTGCCCTCATCGATCCCGACTTCCCCACCTTTGCCTTAGCTTTGAACGACGAACTTTTTCCCAAGGTTAAGTCGAATATCGTGGAAGTGCAGGCGCGCCAAGGGCAGATTATCGCCCTGACCAATGCGGGCCTTGACCTGCAAGTGGATAATCCGTGGATAATCCCCACAGTGTATGGCCCCCTTGCGGGTTTTATGGTGCTGCCCGCCCTGCAATTGTTCAGCTATGAAACGGCAGACTATTTGGGTAAGGACGTGGACCAACCCCGCAATCTGGCAAAAAGTGTCACCGTGGAATAACCCCCCCCCTGAGCAAAGGAGAAAACGGTGCGCGTGTCTTGGATATTGATACTTCTCTTTCTTATGGCGGCGCCAGTCTATGCCAAACCTTACAATGTTAATATCTCCTGCAATCAGCTCGAGCTATTGCCTCCTGAGGTCGTGGGGCAAGTATGCTATTGGTGGCCCGGCTGGTGGAGCGCCCAGCATGGCGACCCGCACATTAACGCGATGCGGGTGATCCTCCTGACCAACGCGGTGACAGACGCGTGTACGCGCAACCAAAGCAGTAATATCCTGAGTACGGTTCGTGCCGTCCCGTCTTTACCCTCCGTACCAGACAACGGCCTCACCTATACCTGCCCGCAATTTCTAAACAGCGGCGAACAGTGGCAATATATGCATGTGCTCTGGCTACAGGGCTACATGGCTTGGGAAGACGGTAGCACCATGATAGAAGCCGACCTTACCCCCGTGGTGGAAAAAGCCCAGAAAATCTGCACCGCCTCGTCACACCTTAACATGGAGGCCGTGGGCCGCCGTCTTTTTTTGAAGAAAAAATACCTCCAATCGCAATAAAATCCCCAAACGTCTCCCCGCTTTAACGTCCGAAGGGGGCTAAGGCTTGCTTCAAAAACTCTTTCACCGCGTCATAGCGGTGGGTTTCTTGGGCAAGAAAATCCACATCGCGCAGAATAACCACCAAGCGGCCCTTATGGCGGGTTTGTTGGAAGGGGCGGAGGCGGGGGGGCAACTCTAGGGCTTTGAGCGCGGGGGAACCCATAACCACAAGAGCGCGGGCTTTGAGCGCGTGGACACCGGACCAAAAAACTTCAGGATGAGCTTGCAGGTCAATACGCGCTTGCGGGTCTCCAGTGGCTGCGCTTTCCGCGTCAGCCAAAGCAGCGGGCAAAGCAGCGGGCAAAGCGGCGGGCCAAAAAGAATGCGTCCCCGCCGGATGCCCCAAGTCGCCCAACAAACGCTGTAACAGCGCGCGACGTTCAGCATTGGGGCGCACAAAATCTTCGCCCAAGGCCCAATACGTCCACAACACCGCAGCGGGCGCGGTTTTGTGCAGACGCTGCCGCCACGGCTCGGGCCACAGTGCGGGGGGCAATAGCGTTGGGGCAGGAGCGGTGCTGACAGCAGGCATAAAGGGGGCAGATGCCGCAGGACGCGCGGGAACCTGAACCGGGCGCGGGTGTGCCGGAACCGGCGCGGCTACGGGGCGCGGGCTAGGCCTATACGGCGAAGGCGGGGCGGCGCGCGGCGCGGGTTGCACGGCAATACACAGGGAATAGGGCGCGGGCAAGGGCTGATCTGCCAGCAAAAATTCCACGCCAGCCCGCTGCCACGGGCGCAAATACGGCAGCAGCCCTACAGCGTCAGTACCCATGTGCACACCTTCCACGCCACATCGGGCTTGCTCAGCTTGGGCCAACATTCTTGACGGCCCTGAAAATCCAGCACCGTAACACTGTTGGTTATGGCCCCAAAGCCCGAGCCGACCTGATTCACCGGATTAGCGACAATCATATGGGCTTTTTTAGCGTCTAATTTAATGCGGGCGGCCTGTACCAAATCTTCCACAGTTTCAGCGGCAAAGCCCACCACTTTTTGATCGGGGCGGCGATCGGCAGCCAAACTTTTCAAAATATCCACCGTGGGCGCAAAGTCGATACTCAAACCACCCTTGGCCTGCGCGTCGGCTTTTTTGAACTTGGTATTCCCGTAGGGCACGGGGGCAAAGTCGGCGACAGCAGCGGTGAAAATACCCACGCTGGCGGCGGGCCACAGGGCGCGGGCGGTGGTATACATTTCCGCCGCGCTACCGACCTCGTGGCGGGTAATACCTGCGGGTAGCCACGGGCAGTGCGGCCCGCACACAGCGTCTACCCGCGCCCCGCGCAGCCACGCCGCCATGGCAAGACAAGCCCCCATGGTGCCGGTGGAAGGATTGGTCCAATGGCGCACGGCGTCCCAACATTCCTGTGTAGGCCCAAGGGTCAGCATGATATGCTGGCCCGCCATATCTTGAGGAGCTAGGGCGCGCAAAGCCGCCCAATAAATTTCGCGCGGATCAGCAAGCTTGCCTTGGCCCTCGTCACCACAGGCCGTACTCCCGCAGGCGGGCAGCACCATAGCCACGCCGCGTTGTTCCAACATTCGCACGTTGGCTTGTGTGGCGGCATGGGCCCACATGCGCGGATTCATGGCCGGCGCAAGCACCACAGCACCGTCAAAGGCCAAAGCCTGACAAGCCAGCAAGCTGTCAGCCTGCCCGTGCGCCAAACGCGCCAATGTGCTGGCTGAGGCCGGAGCAATACACATGGCCTGCGCCACCTGCCCGGGTTCTAAATGCCCAAACACGGCCTCGCTTCCAAACATTTCTGTGTACACAGGGCTGGCCCCTAAGGCTTCAAAGCTGAGGGGGGTCACAAATTTTTGTGCGGCAGGTGTCAGGGTGGCGGAAACTCGTACTCCGGTTTTTTGCCACCAACGCAGCACATCCAACAGGCGGTAGGCCGCCACAGAACCGCACACCCCCAAATGCAGCCGCCGCCCTTCCAGCGCGGAAAAGGCCCACGAGCGCTCCTGCACACTCATTAGGGTAAGCTCCGTTCCTGCACCCCGCCAGACGTGTTGCCGCCGCCGGCAGGAGGCACCGGCGCAGAATTCATGCCGTCTCCCCCACTGTTACCGTGGTACACGGGAACAGAATGAGCGCTGCCCGATGTTGAAGCACCGGGGGCAAGGGCAGGGTCAAGGGGGGGCGGCGGCGGTACCGCGCCATCGGCCAAACGGATACCTACCCATATTTCCATGGCATAGGAGGCGGTTTGATCGTAATAATAAATGACAGCATAGCGGTTTTCCCGCTCATACAATTGCATATACCGCGACGAGCCTGAGGCTGTGGTGCGGATAGCCCACCCGTCACGCAACATATTGTTGATCATCACGCGGGTCAGTGTCAGGCTGGGTATCCGGCCCTCCAAGGTTTCTAAGCCCACCTTGGTGCCGTCCTGTCCATAATTTACAAAGGTGCGGCTGGCGTTAGTTGACATATCCTTAGGCACGGGAATATCACTGAATTGGCTATACACTGCGGCTTCAGGATTGGGCGAAGAGGCAAAGGGATTCATATCCGCGCACCCTGTCAGGCCCAGAGTCAGCGCCAACACAAACAAAAACGCCACACGGCGGGGCACGGCAAATGTAGCGTGCTGCGTAATAAGGGTGACAAATGGACGGCGCATAGCTATAATTCTCCTTGGAACTGTCTGTTGGACGGCAAAGTTTTTTTACGACGGTAAGGGATACTCATAGCGCACACGCCTTTTCTGTGCAAGCTTGCCAGAACTACCCACACGGGATTATTTATGGATATTATACACAAAGACTTTCTGCTTTCCAGTTACCACTACGATTTACCCGAAACAAGCATTGCCCAATTTCCTCCGGATACCCGAGGAAATTCACGCTTGTTGGTGCTGGATCGAAAAACCAATACCCTCACGCATACAGAATTTGCCCTTTTGGGTGACTACCTGCCCAAGGGAGCTTTGCTGCTGGCAAACAATTCGCGCGTGCTCCAAGCCCGCCTGCTGGGCACCCGCCCCAGCGGTGGCAAGGTGGAATTTTTGCTGCTCACCCCCCTGCCCCTTGTCCTAGAGGCCGCAAAGCCCCAATCCCGTAAAGAGGGCTGGTTTAGTGCCGAGGCTAACGGGCTGGTGCGCTCAGGCGGGCGCATCAATGATGGTGATGTGGTCAGTTTTGGCGCGGGCATCAGTGTTACGGTGCTCGAATCCGGGCCTTTCGGGCAAAGAAGGGTCAAGCTGGAATGGAAGGGTGATCTAGCCGCCGCCTTTGCCGCTACCGGGCACATTCCCCTGCCCCCCTATATTAAACGCCCCGACGACGATGAAGACCAAAGCCGCTACCAAACTATTTTTTCCCGTCAGGACAAAAATGGCTCTGTCGCTGCGCCCACTGCGGGCCTGCACTTTACCGAAGAGCTACGGCAAAGCCTGCGCGATCAGGGCTTTTCGTGGGCAGAGATCACCCTGTATGTGGGCTACGGTACCTTCAGCCCTGTGCGGAGTGAAGACATCCGCCGCCACCGGATGCACCGTGAATATATAGAAATTTCCGAAGAAACCGTTGAGGCTATCACCAAAGCCAAACGCGAAGGCCGTGCGGTTATTGCCGTGGGCAGTACCTCCACCCGCGCGCTGGAAGGGGTGTACGAACTCTGCCGCAAGGTACAGCCCTTCACCGGCTGGACAGACATTTTTCTGTACCCAACCCACTCCCCCAAGGTTATTGACGGGATGATCACCAATTTTCACCTGCCTGAATCGTCTTTATTAATGATGATTTCGGCCTTGGCGGGACGCCAAAATATTCTTGATGCCTATGCGGAAGCTATCAAACACGGCTACCGCTTCTTTTCCTATGGGGACGCCATGTTTATTCGCTAACATTTGACAATGGCTTTTCCCAGTGCCCATAACAGGAGTTTACTATGTCACGAATTGTTGTTTTACAGGACAGATGCAAGGGTTGCCTTTTGTGTACCACTGTCTGCCCCAAACATATTTTACGCCAATCACAGCATTTTAACCGCTTGGGCTATCAGGTGGTGGAAATGTCCGAAGACGCGGACAAATGCACCGGCTGCGCCTCGTGCGGCGTTATCTGCCCCGATGTGGCCTTGCGCGTGTTCAAGACCGTTAAGGACAAGGGAGCAAAGGCATGAGCCAAGAAAGAATTCTCATTAAAGGTAATGATGCCATTGCCTTCGGCGCTGTGGACGCGGGTTGCCGCTGCTATTTCGGTTACCCCATCACCCCGCAAAACGAAATCCCCGAATCCCTCTCGAGCCTGCTGCCCGCCGTGGGCGGACAATTTGTGCAGGCCGAAAGCGAAGTAGGCTCTATTAATATGGTCATGGGCGCGGGCGCTTGCGGTATTCCCGCCATGACATCTTCATCCAGTTGCGGCATTTCTTTGATGCAGGAAGGCATCTCCTACATGGCGGGCAGCCATGTGCCGGGCGTTGTGGTGAACATGGTACGCGGCGGCCCAGGCCTTGGTGATATCGGCCCCTCACAGGGAGACTATTTTCAAGCCGTCAAGGGCGGCGGTCACGGCGACTACCGCTGTTTTGTCATCGCCCCCGCCACGGCGCAAGAATGCTATGACATGATGTTCTGGGCCTTTGAAAGCGCCTTCAAATACCGTAACCCTGTGCTCGTGCTCGGCGATGCCATTGTCGGGCAGATCAAAGAACCCGTGCTGCGCCAGCCCCCTGCCACGGCCCTCGGTTTTGAAGGGCTCAAGGCACAAGCCGCCGCATGGCGCGTGGAAGGCTATGGCAGCCGTGGTCAAAACACGAGCGTGGCCCCCAAACGCCTGCTCAAATCCGTGTATCTTGCTGACGGCGCACTGGCCAAGCGCAATGAATTGCTGATGGAAAAATACGCCGCCATGCATGCCGAGGCCAAGGCCCTGTGCCTAGATACAGAAGATGCCGACCTTGTTATTGTGGCCTACGGCTCTATCGGTCGCATTGCCCAGAGCGCGCAGCGCATGCTGCGGGCCCAAGGACACAAAATAGGCATAGTGCGTCCACTCACGCTCTATCCCTTCCCCAGCACGGTGTTGGAAAAACTCGCCGCCCGTGGCAAGCGTTTTTTAGTTATCGAACAAAACACCGGACAAATGGTAGAAGACGTGCGCCTTGCCGTCCGCAAATACGGCGACGCCCAATGGCACGGAATTATGCCGGGGCTCTTTATTGGGGCTGACACCTTGCTGCAACCCATTGTCAACGCCTTGAAGGGAGCATAATCATGACATCTTCCGCTTGCTGCACCGCAGCCCCCAACGAAACCCTGGTTTTTGACACCAATCCCGTGTTGACAGACCATGTGACCCACTATTGCCCCGGCTGCCACCACGGTATCGCCCATAGGCTCATCACCAAGGTTATCCACGAAATGGGCATCGCCCCAGAAACCATCTTGGTGCCTTCGGTAGGTTGCTCGGCCTTTATTTACGACTATATGGATCTGGACTGCATTGAAGCCCCCCACGGGCGCGCTTCGGCGGTGGCCACGGGGGTGAAACGTGCCCGCCCTGACCGCTTTGTTTTTGCCTATCAGGGGGACGGCGACCTTGGCTCCATCGGCATTGCCGAAGCCATTCACGCCGCCAACCGGGGAGAACGCATCACCGTGTTTTTTATTAATAACACCGTCTACGGTATGACCGGAGGCCAAATGGCCCCCACCACCCTACTGGGGCAAAAAACCACCACGTCCCCTGCGGGGCGATCCATGCGTAACGAAGGCGCGCCCATTCGGATGACTGAAATCATGGCCCAATTGGACGGCGTGGTCTATGCCGCCCGTTGTGCCCTCAATTCGGTAAAAAATATTCTGACAGCTGAAAAAGCCATCCGCACCGCCTTCAGCATCCAGCAACAAAATTTGGGCTACGGCTTTGTGGAATTGCTTTGCGGCTGCCCCACCAATTGGCATTTGGACGCCATCAGCGCCAACGAACGCATCGCCAAAGAAATGATCCCCGTCTTCCCCTTGGGAACCTTCAAAGACACTACAGCGCAGGAGGCCCCTTCCCATGACTAAGTATCAAGACGTCATCATGGCGGGCTTCGGCGGACAAGGGGTTATGCTCATTGGTAATCTGCTGGCCCAAGCCGGCATGGAACACGGCCGTAACGTCACCTTTATTCCCGTCTACGGCGCGGAAATGCGCGGTGGCACCGCCAATTGCACCGTTGTCATGGACGAATTGCCCATTGGCTCCCCCATTGTGCACCGGCCCATGTCTACAATTATCCTGAACCAGCCCTCGCTGGAAAAATTCCAGCCCCGACTCGCCGATCAGGGTGTGCAAATCGTCAACAGTGCCCTTATCGACGTAAAAGCTGTTGACCCAAAATTGTGCAGCGTCTGCATCCCCGTCAACACTTTGGCCCACGAGCTTGGCTCAGTAAAAATGGCAAACATGGTCGCCCTTGGCGCGTGGCTCAAGGCTACGGGGGCCTTGCCGCTCGCCTGTGTGCAGGAAGCCCTAAAACGGGTAGTCTCCAGCCATTACGCCAAACTTATTCCCAAAAATGCTCAAGCCTTGGAAGTGGGCTACACCTATGTGTAGTTTGCAGCGGGGAGGCGCGAGCCTCCCCTAAACAGTCAACACAAAGGATACCCACTATGGCTCGGATGCGCGCCTGCAAAGAACAATTGAAGGCATGGCTCAACAGCGATGACTGGGAAAATCAGCTGGCGCGCCTGGCTGAATTAGACGATAAAGTCACTGTGGGGCCATTGTTTTCCTTCTTATTGCTGGGGGAACCCATGACCTCACGGGCGGCAAGCGCTTTGGGCTTGGTGGTGGCACACCTTGCCCAGAAAAGCCCAGAAAGCGCGCGGAACATTGTGCGGCGGTGCATGTGGCATATGAACGAAGATTCCGGCAATATCGGATGGGGAATCCCCGAGGCTTTTGCGGAAATTCTGGTGCGTAGCCCGCTCTTGTTCCGAGAATTTCACCGGGTGCTGATTTCGTACATTATCCACACCGGTAAAAGTGACAATTATTGTGACCACGCCCCTTTACGTCGTTCTTGCTATGGGGCTGTGGGGCGTCTCCTGCAAGTCTACCCCCAGTTAGGGCCGCAGGTAGCCCCGTATCTGGAACAGGGCCTACAAGATACAGACCCGCCTTGCCGCGCACAAGCGGCGTGGGCTTTACAACAGATGCGTGAGCCAAAAAATACAGATTCAAAATGTGACGAAAAAAAGAAATCTCAATAAATTCCATACAACACGATGATTTTATATATTTTATAAAAAAATAAAGGAGATTCAGCTGTAAACATAAGTATTTTCAGGTTGTCCCCCGAGCACAATCCATGTAAAATTTTTTTTTACGTACATGGGCATATTTTATACCCGTATACGATACGCAAAGCTTATGTGATCTTTTTTACCACGCATGGCATCATGAAAATAAAATATATTATCACCTCAGCACTGCTTTTCTTCGCTATTTTCCCGGCGCTGATCAGCATCTTTCTTTCCGCTGCGTATTTTAAAGAACATGTACAGGCCAGCTTAGTCACAACCCTCACCACCGCAACCAACATTGAAGCTTCAAATATCAGCAATTATTTTCGCACACTTTCCAGCCATATTGACCCGCTCCATTCTATTCCCCTGCTGAAAGAATATCTACTCCACACCTCCAATAAAGCCCCTACACAATCTTCAGAAAATATTGCGGCCTCTATCTCCGCCTATTTACACACGCGCACTACAGGCCGTAGCGATATTCTCCGCATCGTCATCATAAATTGTCAGGGCACCGTCCTCGCCTCGAGCACGCCCCAAGAAAGGGGCACTCCCTTCCCCCGTATGCCCGCCCCACAAAGCTTTGCTGACACCCCCTATCTCCTGACCATGCTGCCCGATACCCCAGCCACCGGCAAAAACCGCTTTGGACTGATGACGCCTCTGCACTACGAGTCGCAGCAGCTGGGCTTTATGTACGTGGAATATACCACCACTTACTTTGAAACAACCCTGCGCGAAATCGCCATTTGTCGGTCGGGAAGCATGTTTTTGCTGGACTTTGCGGGCAAAATTATTGCAACCAGCCGCCCCACAGGGGTGGGCAAAAACATTACCAATACTCCCGCACTGGAAGGCTTCAGCAAAACCTTTTATCAAGAAAATTTCAGCGAACATCCCTCTGGAATGATGTTTTACACGCTCAATGGCACCCCACGTATTGCGGTATTCCAAGTCATTGCGGGCACGCAATGGGTTTTAATGTCCGCAATGGATAACCAATTATTAGCTACTTTCCTACGTAATTTCGATGTTATGCTGCTTTTTCTCTGCGCCGCGCTGCTGATACTTTCCACCATAGGCTCACTGCTGATCTCACAGCGCATCGTCGCGCCCGTGGAAATGTTTATAGCGACTATCAAACGCATTAAGGACGGCGACCATGCGGCCCGCTTCCATTACACCAAATCCAATGAACTCGGCATGATTGCCGATGCCTTCAACGACCTTGTACGCACAACCAACACGCGCACGGACAAACTCACCCAGCAGCAACAGCAATTGGAAACCCTGACGCACAATATTCCCGGCGGGCTGTTCCGGTGCACCTATGACCGCAAGGGAACTTTTTCCTTTATCAGCGCAGGCTATCTTGATATTTTAAGTTTTAACCGCGAAAGCTTTATTGAGCGTTGCGAAAATTGCCTGAGCCTGACAATTCATCCTGACAAGCGCGAAGCCGTCATGGACGACATTCTGGACCAATTGGCTCAAACTTCCTCCTGTGAGGTGACATATCTGGCGATGATGGGCTTTGGCAGCACCTGCTGGATTCAACTGAAGGGCGAACTTAAAGTGGATGCCCTGCAGGGCAGCTCGTGGATAGACGGCCTGGCCACGGATGTTACCGAACAAGTTCAGGCGCAAGAACATTTAACCCAAACCATGGAAGATTTACGCGAAACCCTGCACGAACTCAAAATCAGCGAAGAACGCCTACGCCTGATCATTGTTCATTCCAGTGATGTTGTGGTTGAATGGAGCGCTACGCAACGCTACGTCTACCTTTCCACCGCCTTTGAACGGCGTTTTGGCTATATGCCCCTCCTGCCCAATGGCTACCGCTCACTGATGCAGTTCAAGGGGATACACCCCAAAGACCTGCGGAATTTCCGCGCGTGGATTTCCAAACTGGCAAAGGGTATCCAACCCCCTGTGGCAGATTTCCGCTTTCGCACTGCCGACGAGCGTTTTCTTTGGACACGCCTCCAGCTGAACGTCATCCGCGATAAGGACGAAAACATTGTCCGCGCCGTGGGTTTGCTCGCTGACGTGCACGAAAACAAATGTGCCGAATTGCAATTACTCAACAAAGCCGAGCGAGACCCCCTGTCAGGTTTGCTCAACCGCGCCACCTTTACCGAAAAAGCGCAAGCAGCCCTGCTTAACAGCCAAGGCAATCCAGTGGCACTGGCCTTTATGTTTCTAGATATCGATAATTTCCGGCACTATAATACGGAATACGGGCATGCCTTTGGGGATCGTATTATCAGTTTTGTCGGGAAAACCCTACAAGAAAGTATCAACTATAAGGGCTTTGCCGGAAGACAAGGGGGGGACGAATTTGTAATTTGCTGCGAGCACGGCACTTCTGAAGCCCAGTTGCGCGCCCTTGCGGTGAAAATTCGAGATCAACTCAACGCCGGACTCCCCGCCCGCAACCATAATCGGGTGCGCGTGAGTTGCAGCACCGGTATTGTGCAAGTGACAAACCCGCAACTCTCCTTTGAAAAGATTATCAATGCTGCGGATCAGGCCATGTATGAGGTGAAAAATGCGGGCAAGGGTTCCTACTGCATAGTGCAGATATAGCCGCCATATTGCCGCACGTGCTACAGGACGCGCACCCCGTTTTCTTCCACCAGCACCATATATTCCCATCGAACCCCGCCCCATGGGGGATAATACAGCCCCGGTTCCACGGTCACCACCATGCCCGGACGCAACAAGCCTTCATTCCGCAGCGAAAGTGACGGAGCTTCGTGTACCTCCAGCCCCACCCCGTGCCCGAGACCGTGCGTAAAGGCCTGCGCCACCCCCGCGTCCTCAAACACCTTGCGGGCTGTAGCGTAAACGTGCTTGCACGGAATCCCCGGCTCCATGCAGGCAATGGCGGCGTCCTGCGCCGTGCGTACCCATTCTAAGGTACGCGCAAAGGCCGCTGACGGCTTGTTGCCCACCCAAAAGGTGCGGGTCTGATCCGAACAATAGCCCGCATACCGCGCGCCCACATCCACCAGCACCGGCATATTTTCCCGCAGCAAGGCCTCACCGGGCACCGCATGCGGCAAGGCCCCGTTCGGCCCGAAAGCTACAATATTCGGGAAAGCCAATTCTGAAGCCCCGTGCTCGCGGAAAAATTTTTCAATGCCCCAACTCACGGTCAATTCCGTGCTGCCTTCCACCAAGAGATCCGGTACATGGTTCATCAAAGCATGATTCAACGCACACGAGCACTCCATACGGGCGATTTCGTCCGCATCCTTGATAACTCTAGCCGCCTCCACCAGACCGCCCGCGTCCACCAAAAGCCCACCGCGCCCCAAGTCCCGATAAAAAGCCACCGATAGGCTTGAAGGCTCAAAGCCGGTCAACCCGCCCGACTTTTCAGCTATCAAAGCCCGCACCTGCCCTGCCGCATCGCCCCCGTAAACAAAAATACGGTTTTCATCCCACAAGCGCTTAGCCGCGTCCGTATAGCGAGAATCCGTGCACAGCCAATCGTCCCCGCTGGCTGTCAATAATAAATAGCCCGCGCTTTCATTGCACTGTGGGTCGTGCAATTCAAAGCCGGAAAGGTAAAAACGGTTAGCCGCATGGCTCACAAACAGGGCGTCTAGCCCCGCCGCGCCCATGGCGGAACGGATATTTTGACGGCGCTGCGTGTATACTTCAGGGGTGGACATAGGTACCTTCCTTCACAATTTCCCTCCTTCTACGCCAAAAGATTTTGAATGAGAAGCAGCGTTTGAACAAACTAGGAAGAGTTCTTGACAACTACAGAATAACTTTTATTCTACGGCAAATGAATTTTGGAGGTTTGAATGTCTGAAACGCTATTGTGGGTTCACCCACTCATGCAAACAATTGCCGTGATGCTAGGCACTTGGGCCATGTGGCAAGGCTGGAAACGCGTACAAATGCAGCGCGGCGTGAAGGTTATTTTCCCGTGGAAACAACATGTCCGCTGGGGAGCCGTGGCTTTGATCATGTGGACCCTAGGGGCCCTTGGATTTTATGTTACCCTTGACCTGTTCGGCAGCACACATATTACCGGGCTGCATGCCCAATTGGCCTGGCCTATCATTGCCCTGTCTATCTTTGGGCTGGTTACCGGCTATAGTATGGATAAATATAAGCGTAAGCGCGTGTATCTGAACGTCACGCACGGGATTGTCAATATCTTGCTGATGGTTCTTGTTATTATTGAACTTATTACGGGATTTTTGCTGCTCGAAACCTTTTTATAGCGGCGGGGTCACGGCGTGCGCGCCGCATACTCAAAGTGCACAGTAACGCAATGTTACTGTGCACTTTGAGTATGGTGTTCCACACAAAAAACTATTTTTTGACATATTTCACATAGCCGGGGTCAGTACCCGCAATGTGATGAATAAGCCAGTCTTTAAGAAAGTTCAAAATTTCCATACTTACCGTAGCCGTGCCCTTGTTGAAATCGTTTTCAAAGTCCTGCACTTTCTGTTCAAATTTACGGTGTATGGATTTATGCTTGGCAACATCAGGGTAGGCAGAGTGCTCAAAATACTGCTCTTCTGTGCTAAAGTGCAGCACGGTATACTCTTTGAGCGAACGTATGAGCTTGGAAATGGCTGCATTGCTGTCTCGGTGAACCATGGCTTTGTGCAAACCATTAATAAGCTCGCATAATGACCGGTGCTGATCATCGATCATCTGGATGCCCGTTTCCAATTTCTTGGTCCACTGCACAAGCTTGGTCATGGACACCTCTTCCGTATTGCCGGTGGCCAAGCCGTGAATGATCATTTCCATATTTTCAATATAGCTGGATAATTCTACAATTGCCCCAGTAATTTGCTGCATATTCTCAGCATTTTCCACCGCAACGCTGTTAATCTTACTCAAGGAAAGCTCGGCATCTTCACTGGCAGAGGACTGATTTTTGGTCGCATCCGCAATGCTGCCCAATTCCGTGGCGGTGATGTCCATTTCGCCCACAATTTCCGTCATGAATTTGCCCACCTGCGCGGCCAAATCCGCCCCGCGCACCGTGTCCACCGCTGCTGCGTCAACAGCTTCAATATTTTGATGTGTCTGCTTTTGGATGCGGGCCACCGCTACTTCCACTTCCTTGGTGGCCTGCATGGTGCGTTCCGCCAATTTACGCACTTCATCCGCCACCACCGCAAAACCCCGCCCGGCCTCGCCTGCGCGCGCCGCTTCAATGGCGGCGTTCAAGGCCAACAGATTGGTCTGGTCAGCCACCTCACTGATGACATTCATCACCTGACCGATATTCTCTGCATCCTGCCCCAAAATTTCCATGGTCTCTTTCAAGGCCAAAGTGCGTGTTTTTACCGCGCCAATGGCCTCCACGGCATCGTCCACATTGCCAGAACCTGTTGCCGCTTTCACCCGCGAATCCGTGGCCCCGTGTGCCGCCGCATGGGCGCTATTGGCAACATCCACAACGCTGTCCAAAATACCCTTCACGCTGGCAGAGGTATCTGCCAAGCTAAAACGCTGTACCTCTACCCCGTTTGAAACCTCGGCTACGCGCTGAGAAAGTTCGCGCAAAGCATCATACATACCGCGCGAAACCTCATTGCCCTTTTGTGCAAGACTGCCCATGGCTTCCAACATGCGCGCGCTTTCTTGCATTTTTTTATCTGCCTCAGCCAATGATGTTTGCGCCACAGTTAAGGTACTGTGCACCGCTGCGGCCGCGCTCTGTTCCTGTGCACAACGTTCTTCAGCAATACGCAAGCTCGCCTGAACACAACCCTGCACCCACGCAAGGCCCCCAACACCGGGGGGAACAGCTTCAACAGGCAGGTCAGCTTCGAGCGACTTTGCATACAGCAACAGTTTTTGCACAGGTTTCACGAGAAGAATCAAAGTACAATAGGCCGACACGAGTACTAGAATAAGCCCTGTACATAAAAGTATAAATACTTCTATATTTTGTATATTTTTCGTTATTAAATATACTATGATCGTAATGATGGAAAGAAAAAGAATAGGTAACACTCGCATGATCTGCATACATTCCTCCTAAGACAGTTCCCGCATGATAGTAAAAGCTCGCAGTAATGTCACCAAATATTCCAACATTACTCCTAGTATCTTTTACGGATATTTTTATAAAAATATTAGAGTAAAAATCACGTAAAGCTGCCCCCTATAGTTGTAACGCTTTTATGGAAAAGCCCCCCAGCAAAGGTTGACCCTAGGCGCAAGGATGTCTATAATGAAAAAATTAACAATCATTATTATCTGATCTATCTTTACGGAAAACACCATGTCTCAGCCCAAAAATTCGCTCTTAAAAGTTCTTGATATCGTCCCCTTTGGACAAGTGGGCAGCCACGCCCAGTTCTTTGCCCTGCGTCTAGAACGCCCTGATTGGGCCTCATGGAAGCCTGGACAATTCATGATGGTTCGCCCCCAATCCTTTGGCCTAGAACTGCCATGGGCACGTCCCCTGGGCATTTGCCATGTGACCGAACAACACTTGGTGTGCTTCTTTCAAGTTGTCGGACGGGGTACGGCAAAAATGGCGGAACTCACCGCCGGAGACCTCGTACATGTCTGGGGCCCCTTGGGCAACAGTTTTGCCATTGAGCCAGAAAGCCCCACCCTGCTTTTAGCCGGCGGGATTGGCATTGCCCCCTTCATCGGCTATGTCCACGCCCACCCCAAACCGTGGAATCTGACCATGCTCTTTGGGCATCGCGCCCGGCTTGGCTGTTACCCTGTGGACAGCATCAACGAACGTATCCCCTTGGATACTCTGCACGAAACCGTGCCCGGTGACCTTGATAACTTTATTTTCACCATGCGCGAACGCATGCAAGAATATGCGGAAAGCGCGGGGCTTGTGCTTGCCTGTGGGCCGCAGCCTTTCCTACGCACGGTTCAAAGCCTTGCCGCAGAATTCAAGGTTCGCACGCAACTTTCGCTCGAAACCCGCATGGCCTGTGGTGTCGGCGCATGCCTCGGCTGCGCGGTACAAACAAGCGACCGATGGCCCGTGCCCGAAAAACGCCATTGGCCCGTCCAAACCTGCACTCAAGGCCCCATTTTCTGGGCAGACCAAATTATATTAGACTAAAAGTCTTTGCCTCTCCCAGAAAAAATTTCAGGAGTTCTCATGAATACCACTGTTACTTTGACCACAGATCCCCAGCTTATTTTTAAAAATCCTGTTCTTACGGCCTCTGGCACTTTTGGCTATGGAGAAGAATTTACGCCCTACGGCGATTTGACGGCCTTGGGGGGCATTGTGGTCAAGGGGCTGTCGCTCAAGCCTCGGGCGGGCAATCCTTGCCCACGCATTGCGGAAACGGCAGCGGGCATGCTCAATGCGGTGGGCTTGCAAAACGACGGTGTGGAGGCTTTTATCCGCCACAAATTACCCCGTCTGCCGTGGAGTGAAGTGCCCATTATTGCTAATCTATACGCCACTTCTCCCGACGAATTTGCAGAACTGGCGGGCATTTTAGCTGCTGAGGAAGGCGTGGCCGCGCTGGAAGTAAATATTTCCTGCCCCAATGTCAAAGAGGGCGGCATTTTATTCGGGCAAGACCCCAAATTGGCGGCACAAGTGACCGCCGCCGTATGCAAAGCCGCCGGCAACACCCCCGTGATGGTAAAACTTTCGCCCAATGTGACGGACATTGTTGCCGTTGCTCAAGCTGTGGAGGATGCGGGGGCCCATGCCCTATCGTGCATCAATACTTTGTCGGGTATGGCGGTGGACATCCACACCCGCAAGCCCATGCTTGCAAATATTATCGGTGGCTTATCTGGCCCCGCCGTCAAACCCGTGGCCTTACGCTGCGTGTGGCAAATCAGCCGTGCGGTACGCATTCCCGTTATCGGAATCGGCGGCATTACCAGCGCTGAGGATGTCTTAGAATTTATGCTGGTGGGGGCCCACGCCGTGCAGATTGGCACGGGGAATTTTATCCGTCCGGATTTGGCTTTTCAGGTGGCTGCGGATCTGCCCGCCTTGTGCCAGAAATTGGGCATCACCTCTTGGGATGCGTGGCGCGGCCGTTTAGAAGTTTAAAAATCACTCTTTACGAGGATCCTATGAAAAAACTTTTCGCGGCACGCATGGATAGATGCATCGGGTGTCATTCGTGTTCCATGGCCTGCGCCCGCATGGTACACAAACAATTTTCGTGGATCAACGCGGGCATTCACATTCATACTTCGGGGGGGCTGTCCACGGGCTTTGAGGCCAGCGTCTGCTTGGCTTGCAATCCGGCAGCCTGCGCGGCAGTATGCCCCACCGGTGCTTGCACCCAAAGGCCCGGCGGGGGCGTAAAAAAAAATCCTAAGGTGTGCATCCGTTGCGGTAAATGCGCCAAAGCCTGCCCCGTAGAAGCCGTGCATGTAGACCCAGACACCGCCATGCCCTATGTGTGCGTCCACTGCGGACTTTGTGTGGCCTATTGCCCCCACGATTGTCTGACTTTACAAGATCTTGAAGACACTGCAGACAGCCCCGACCCCCAAAACACTTCCCCCAATCCGACTGAGGAGAACTGACATGCAAATGAGCATCGGCTATTCCCGCGTGTTGCATGTAAATCTCAGCACCGGAAAATCCAACGTTATCAATTTTGACAGCCGTGCCCGCCATATCGGCGGCAGCGGGCTTGCCGCCGCCCTGTATGAAGCCTATGGCACACCCGCTGGCCCGTGCGATGCCCTTGACGAACCCTTAATTTTTGCCATTGGCCCCCTGACCGGCGCTTTTCCGGTTATGACAAAGGTAGTTTGCGCGTTCCGCTCCCCCTATACCGAGCAGTGGGCAGAAAGCCACGCGGGCGGGCGCTTGGGGCTTTCACTCCGTTTTTCCGGCTATGACGCCTTAATGATTACGGGCCGTGCCCCCAGCTTATCGGCACTGGTGGTGGGCGCGCGCAGCATTGAAATTAAGGACGTACACTATTTACGCGGGCGCGGTGTGTTCGGGACAGGGCGCGAATTACGCCGCTTGGGCAAGAGCGCCTCGGGGCACCGCTCCACCCTGCGTATCGGCCCAGCAGGCGAAAACGGCATCAGCTATGCCTGCATCAACGTGGATTCTTTTCGCCATTTTGGGCGCTTGGGCGCGGGCGCGGTCATGGGGGGTAAAAACCTCAAAGGGATTGTGGTTTTGGGTGACGGCTCCTACAGCCTTCCCGAAGACGCAAAGGCTTTCAATAACTTATACAAAAAAATCTTTACTGAGGTGACAACCACCTCGATGATGCAAAAATACCATAATTTGGGCACCCCAGAAAATTTAGAGCCGCTCAATGCCATGCAAGCCTTGCCATGGCGCAATTTGCAAGCCACCACCGACCCAGCCATCAGCACGGTAACCGGAGCCGCTATTGCGGAAAACTTTCTGCTACGCAAATCCGCCTGTGCGGGCTGTCCGGTGGGCTGCATCCACATTGCCAATTTGCGGATGCAATTCGGCGACGACCACGAATATCTCTACAAGCAAGTGTCCTATGATTACGAATTGATTTTTGCCCAAGGTACCATGCTGGGTCTGTCGGATCCGCAAGAAATTCTGCCCATTCTGGACGAAACAGAATCGTGCGGGCTGGACTGCATGAGCTCAGGTGTGGCTTTGGCTTGGGCCACCGAAGCGCTGGAAAAAGGCGTAATTACCGAGGCCGAGACCCTATTGCCCTTAGCTTTTGGTACCTATAAACCGTATCTGGAAGCCTTGCGCCATTTGACCAAGGGCACCAATGAATTTTGGCAAGCCCTCGGCAAAGGCACACTCTACGCCGCAAAGCACTACGGAAAAGGGAGTGAAGACTATGCCTGTGTGCTGGGCGGTCAGGAAATGGCTGGCTATGCCACGGGTGAAGCCTATTATGTGTCCCACGCCCTCGGCTTCCGGCACAGTCACCTCGATTCGGGGGGCTATTCCTTTGATCAGAGCGACAAAGACAAAAATGTAGATAAAACCACTAAATTTCTGGTGGATGACGAGCACGGGCGGGTGCTGCTCAATTGTATGGTGGGCTGCATGTTTGCGCGCAAAGTTTATTCTGCGGGTGTATTACAGGAAGCCCTCACCGTGATGGGTTTCAAGGATGTGGCCCTAAACCTTGAACAAGCGGGCCGCAACATGCAGGCCTTGCGCTGGAAGTTGAAATTTGCCACCGGCTATGTGCCCGAAGCGCAGGCTATTCCCCAACGGTTCATGGACGTACGCAATTGGAAAGGACAGGTCGATCCCGTATATCTGGAAGCTTTACGCACAAAATATGCCCAAGCCTTGCGGAACATGGCAGAATCCGCCGTGACTTCACCCCAATAATCTGCTAGGCAAAACCCATGCACAATACCCTTCGCGCCTGTATTTTTGACCTTGACGGAACCCTCATTGACAGTCTGGCCGACCTTGCGGATGCCGCCAATGCCAGCCTTAGGGCGGCGGGCTACCCGACACACGCCACCAATGCGTACCGAAACTTTGTGGGCAATGGCATCAAAGTGCTCATCCAGCGCGCCCTGCCAAAGGCTGAGGCCCAGAACCTAGACCCGCTGCGCCTGCAAACGATTGTCGATGACATGAGCCGCCGCTATGCCCTCAATTGGCATGCCAAAACCCGCTGCTACGCGGGCATAGCCACGCTGGTAACGCAATTACATGAGCAGGGCCTGCCTTTGGCGGTTTTATCCAACAAACCCCACGCCTTCACCTGCGAAATTGTCGACTACTTTTTCCCGTCCCACCCCTTTCACCTCGTCTACGGTGCGCGGCCCGACCAGCCCCATAAACCCGACCCCACCGTCGCCCTGCACATAGCCCAAGAACTGGCCCTCCCCCCCGCCCGGGTGGCTTTCATCGGCGACAGCAACGTGGACATTCACACGGGCGTCCGTGCGGGCATGTCCGCCATCGGCGTTTGCTGGGGCTTTCGTACCCGCGAAGAACTTATCAGCGCAGGGGCCACTGCTCTTGTGGAGCAGCCCGCAGACATCGCCCTGCTGCTGGCACCCTAATACCTTTTTGTAAGGAGCTTGCGATGAAACGCTGTTGTACTTTGTGTGTATGCGTCTTGGGCCTGACCCTGTTTATGGCGGGTTCGGCCTTAGCTGCAGAACGATTGATGGTGTACACGTCCATGAAAGAATCCCTCATGGGCAGTGTTAAAAAAGCCTTTGCGGCAAAACACCCCGAAGTTGTACTGGATTATCAGTCCGCTGGCGCGGGTAAATTGATGGCGAAAATTGCCGCCGAACGCGAAGCCGGCAAAATTCTGGCCGATGTACTCTGGACCAGTGAAGTGCCCGACTTTTATAAGCTCAAAGCAGAAGGTTTGCTACAGCCCTACACCTCACCGGAAATCAAAAATATTTTGAACCCTCTGCCCGACTTTGACGGCTCCTTCACGCCTTTGCGCCTCGGCACCTTGGGCATTGCCTACAATCCCCGCTTCATCAAAGAAGCCCCCACCCAGTGGGCAGACCTTAAGAAGCCCGCCTACAAAGGCGCTTTTGGTATTGCCAACCCCGCGCTTTCGGGCACGTCCTACATGAGCGTGGCCCTGCTCGTTGATAAATTTGGGTGGGAATTCATTGAAGCCCTCAAGGCCAACAAAGCCAAAATGGGCAAGGGCTCCGGTCAAGTCATCGACGATACCGCCTCCGGCGACCTTGTTGCCAGCTTGGCTGTAGACTACATTACCAACGATAAAATCAGCAAGGGCGCAACCCTGAAAATGGCCTATCCGCCAGAAATGCTGGTTATTCCTAGCCCTTGTGCTATCTTTAAAGGCGCAAGCAACGTGGCTGCCGCACAAAAGTATATCGATTTCATGCTGTCCAAGGAAGGTCAGACCATTGTTGCGGCGGAAGGAACCCTGCCCGTGCGGACGGACGTGGTCGTCCCCCCCCAATTCGGCCTGCCAAGCCCCGCCGAAGCCATGCAGCGCGCTATCAAAATCGACTATCAGCGTCTGATCAGCACCAAGGAAGAAACGGTCAAAAAATTTACCGGCATTATGCAAGGCAAATAAAGACCTGTGATATTTGCATAAACTGAGAAAGCGGGGGGGGGAGGCACAGGCCTCCCCCCGCACACGCTTAAAGCCGTTTACGCATACACTGTGTCTACAGGCGTAGGCGAAATTTACTTTCGCCGTAAAGTGCCGGCGGGAGCGTCTGGAATCAAAAATGCTTTAATGCTTAAACGACCTTTGTCCGGTAAACACCATGGCGACTTGCGGGGTGGATTCGTTGCAGGCCATAATGATTTCGTAATCACGCATTGAGCCACCGGGTTGGGCAATGGCGGTAAGGCCTTGGGCAATGGCAACATCCACACCATCGCGGAAGGGGAAAAAGCCGTCGGAAACCATAACGGTGCCGCGCAAGCCGCCGCAAGAAACGCGGGTTTGTTCTTCAATGCGGGCCACCTGAGCGGCAACAGCAGAATCCGTAGCCGCTTTTTGCTTAAGCTCGTACAAAGACAGACCGCTTTCACGGAAAGCAAGGGTATCCGCATACTTAGTATAGGCCTTATGAATGGCAAGCTCCACACAGCCCACGCGGTCCTGTTCCCCAGTGCCGATGGCAACGGTTGCGCCATTGTGGGCAAAAATCACGGAATTGGAGGTCACCCCAGCTTCCACGGCCCACGCAAAACGCAGGTCGTCCATTTCTTGAGGGCTGGGCTTACGGGCACTAACGCTGAGGCCTTCCTTGGTGGTGGCGGTCGCAGGCAAAAAATCACAGGCCGTCTGAATGCGGTTCACAAACGATTTTTGCAGCACGATGCCGCCGTCGCTCAGGCTCTTGATATCAAGAAAGGCTGATTGGGTTAATTCCTCCAGCCGAGCAAGACCGGGCAAGTGGATAATGCGTAAGTTTTTGCGTTGGGACAAGAGCGCAACCACCCCAGCTTCAAAGGCGGGGGCCGCGACCACTTCAAAATAATTATCGGCAATCAACGTGGCGGCAGCCATATCCAAAGGACGGTTAACCACCACGGCCCCGCCAAAGGCGGCTATCCGGTCGCACCAAAAGGCTTTTTCTAAAGCCTCGGCAACGCTCACCCGCGACCAGGCGGCTCCGCAAGGATTATTGTGTTTCAGAATAACGGCGGCAGGATAATCTGTCAAATATTGTAAAATATTCGCCCCATTATCCACATCGGTAAGATTGGTCTTTCCCGGATGCTTCCCGGCTTGAATCATTTGTTTTTCGGTCATGGCGGAAACAATGCCCTTGCCCGCGCCGCGCCAGCTCAGACCACCGCAAGAAATTGCGCCGTCCACCAATGCGTACAAGGCGGCGGGTTGATCGGGATTTTCACCGTAACGCAAGCCTTTTTCTTCACCTTCCAACACCCACGTGCGTTTACGATAGGTCAGAACTTCTTCACCCAAAGTTATGGTCATGGTGTCTGGAAACACCTCTTTTTGCATAGTCTTATACATATCTTTCAGATTGCTCATGGCTAACTCCTCCTGTCGGCCCCTTGTAACACAAGGAATACGAACGGGCAATTACACGCCGGATTGCGCCACGGGACAAAGCCGGTAAAAAACCTTTGTCAGCCAGCCGAGTTTACGGTACTACACAGGCACACGGGGGAGCATATGGAACATCTTTTGATCAAACTCGCGCGTCAGCTGGACGCTATGGACGAAGCTTCGTTGATGTCTTTATGGGATCAATACGCCGACACGGTCAGCCACTTTGAACCCTCGCGGCGTTGGGAAGAGGCGGCTCTGGTTTTTTCGCTTATTCAGGCCAAACGCTGGAAAAACCAACTCTTCAACTACCACTGGTCGCATCAAATGCAGCCCCATGACGGCGAATTAGCCCCCAATGCCTTCACCTTGGAAGTGCCCCCCTCAGAAACCGAGGGCCGCACCGGCGATGGGAGCCCCCAAAAGCGGTGCAAGATTCTGAGCTTCAGGCCTGCCAAGAGTGACAAGCCCACGTAAAATATGGTAATACCAGCGTACTTTTCCCACAAACAGTACGGCCTCATTGCCTCTACAGGTATTTTGTCCCACCATGGCGGCGTATTTGGGTTTTGCCAATAGGGGATAGACTTCCTTAAGTTCGCGCCACGTATTGCCGCTGCCCCCCAATTTACGCGAAAGCTGCCGCGCCCCTTCAAGGCGGCGCGGCCCCTGATTAAAGGCCGCCAGCGTAAAGAACCACCGATCCCATTCTTCAATACCCTGATCTTCCAAGTCTTTCCACAGCATCCGTAAATACTGGGCCCCCCCGCGCAAGGCTTGGGTCGAATCGAGTCGATTCACCTTCAAGTCGCGGGCGGTTTCCTTGGTCAATTGCATAATGCCCTGTACGCCAGTATGGCTCACCGTGCCGGCATTGAGCCGAGATTCTTGAATAATCACGGCTGTAAACAGCAAGGGATCGATATTGGCCCGATCGGCGGCTTGGGCAATCACCTGGCTATAGCGGGGCAGGCGTTTACGCACGATGCCGAGAAAATCCAACACCGCATAGGGATCCACACTGTTGGGTAGATACCCGTAATAGCGTTCTTCCAATTGTTCCAACACGGTATCTTCTGGGTCAAGTAATTGCGCCCAAAAGGCTTGCATGTGCTGATCAAGCACAGGGTTACGGCTGTCCCAAAACCAACGGAAGGCCTCTTGGGGGCTCGCCTCATCCGTGGCGGCATCACTGCCTGCCAAATTGTCCACAAAGGGTTCCCACACCGACCACGAACGCGCGTCCAAAAAGTGCATACTTGCTGCAGGGGAAGCACCGTCGCTTTTTTCCAGTGAGGGCAAGGAAGCCGGAACGGTACGGGCGTGATAATACGCCGGCCCGACGCTCAAGTCACCCGTGCGGGACGTGGGCAGCGCGTCATTGAGGGCACCAAAACCCACCGCCACATGGGCCTGTCCCGCACGCAGCAGCTCAAGGGCTTCATCACGGCTAACGGCTGTGCGCCATTCAATCGGCACGCTGGCGCTCACACCTCCCGAAGCGCCTTGCCAAAATTTTTCCAGCAATTCGCGTTCAAAGCCCACCCCAAAGGGAGCTAACAGCCCTGTTGTGGCTTCGTAGGGGGCCGTAACCACAATCAGCCGTTCCGGCAAACGTGCGGGGGACAAATACCACAGCCCCAGTGTGACCCCCAGCAGGGTGCCTAAAAACAGTACATCAATAATATATAAAGGGATTCTTTTCATAGCTCCGCTCACGCGCAAAGCCTGCGGAAAAAGCCTTTTTACGCTCCAACAAATATCAATAGCAAATTGACTTCACGGATAACGCAGTATATAAAAATACACGGCTTTGTGCTTTATGCGATTTTAAGTGCTCCGTGCGAAACGTCCGGTCGCGTTTCCGGCAACCTTGCTCACACATTATTACTTTTGGACTACTATAGGTAAGGCAGGTAAGGCTTATGTCAAATGTGGTTATCATCGGAGCCCAGTGGGGCGACGAGGGCAAGGGAAAAATTGTTGACCTGTTAAGCTGTGAAGCGGACGTTATTGTACGTTTTCAAGGCGGCAATAATGCCGGTCACACCATAAAAGTGGCGGGAGAACAAACTATCCTGCACCTTATCCCTTCCGGTATTTTACATCAAGGCAAGAGCTGCCTCATTGGCAACGGGGTTGTTTTTGACCCCGAAGTCTTCTTGATGGAAATTGACAAACTGTCCGCCAAGGGGGTGGATGTTTCGCCTCAACGTCTGAAAGTCAGTAAAAAAACGCATATGATTATGCCCTATCACAAGGCCATTGACGTGGCCCGTGAAGGCTTCAAGGCCGGCAAAAAAATTGGCACCACAGGGCGCGGTATTGGCCCTTGCTACGAAGATAAAGTGGCCCGCATCGGCATTCGCGCCGGAGATATGAGCAATCCTCCCCTAGTACGTGAAAAAATTGCGGCCGCACTGGTAGAAAAAAATACTTTGCTCGCCCATTTGTATGGCGGAAAATCTTTGTCCGTAGACGCCGTGTACGACGATTTTATGCGTATGACCCCCCGCCTATTGCCCTACCTCACCGACGTTTCCACCGAAATTGAAAATGCGTGGGCTGACGGCAAGGACGTACTCTTTGAAGGTGCCCAAGGCACCCATCTGGATATTGACCACGGCACCTACCCTTATGTGACTTCCTCCAACACGGTGGCGGGCAACGCCGCTGCGGGCAGCGGTATTTCCGCGCGCGCACTGGACTGCATTGTGGGTATTGTCAAAGCCTACACCACCCGTGTGGGTTCCGGCCCCTTCCCCACAGAGCTGGAAGACAACACCGGCGAATACATGCGCGCCCAAGGCCATGAATTTGGCGCAACCACGGGCCGCCCCCGCCGTTGCGGCTGGCTGGATATGGTCATTCTGCGGGAAACCATCCGTCTTAACGGTCTTACCGGCATTGCCCTGACCAAATTAGACGTGCTGCAAAATTTGCCCACACTAAAAATCTGCACCAGCTATGAATACGCCGGACAAAAGATTCAATACCCCCCCCAAGAAGAAGGCGGGCTGGATCTCGTGACCCCCGTGTACGAAGAAATTCCCGGATTTACTGAAGACATTACCGCCTGCGCGACGTGGGAATCCCTGCCTGCCCCCGTACGCAACTATATCAACCGCATTGAAAAGCTGGCGGGTGTCCCCATCAGCTTCATTTCTGTCGGCCCAGAACGCGACCAGACTATCCGCCGCTAACATTCCTCCCCAAGCGGTACTGCCGCTTGGGGAGACTTTTTATACGAGACCATTATGGACTGTTTCAGCCCAGCCCTTCAGGCCGCTATGGATCGCATCCGCGCTATCCTCACGCCCCTTGGCAACAGTCCCCCCCAATGTCTGCTGTTTGAAGGCGGCACCGCGCAAAGCCGTATGGCTTTGGCTCATTGGTGGGCTGCCCATCTGAATTGCAGCGCCAGCCCCGCCCCTTCCCCCGCAGGCCCCTGCCTTCAGTGCGATGTCTGCACCCGTATTGGCAGCCAAAACCACAGTGATGTCCTGATTTTTGACGGGCGTATCTCCAATAAAGAAGATACCGAAAATCCCGGCCCCGTGCGCGCCTTCACCATGGATAATGTGCGCCAGCTCAAGGGCCTGCTCGGCGACACCCCCCGACACGCGCGCCACCGCGTTGTCATTTTGACGGGCATTGACCACAGCCGAGACGAAGCCGCCAATGCCCTGCTCAAAGCTTTGGAAGAGCCTTCCCCCTCCACCGTTTTTGTGCTGCTCTGCCCCCAGCGCGAGCAATTGCTGCCCACCCTTGTTTCCCGCTCGTGGGTGCTGACCCTACCGTGGCCCCATGAGAACACCACTCCTGACGCAGCCCCCCCCCACCTTGCCCCGTGGTACGAAGCCCTAGCCCGCTTTTTGCAAGCCCCCGGCAGCCCGCACAGTGGCACGGGCTGGCTTGAGCGTAGTGCTGCCAAAGGCGCGGTAGACCTTGAAATAGCCACAAGCATTCTGATGCATTGCCAAAAAATGCTCACCCGCGCTTTGTCCAGCTCCCCCCCCCACAACCTAGCGCCCTTGGGCCTGTTCTTTGCCCGCTTAAGCCCGCTCCAGTGCGCCACCGCTGTGGACGTGCTGGCCCAAGCTCAGGAAGCCCTACACGCCAACGTCACTCCCGCCCGTGTGCTGGATTGGCTCATACTTCAGCTCTACGCCCTACACAGCACTCACCCCAGAGGAGCCTGACATGTCCTCCCTAAGCTCCCCCCAAAAATCCACCGTGCTTATTATCGAAGACAGCCACCTGCAAGCCAAAATTATCCGCAATCATATTCAGCTCTACACCACCTTTCCCGTGCTTATGGCCCATACCCTCGCCGATGCCGAGAGCGTATTGACCCAATACGCCGACACGATCTATGTTGCCGTCATCGACTTGAACCTCCCCGACGCCCCTGACGGCGAAGCCGTGGATCTGTGCTTGAGCTGGAAAGTGCCCTCCGTTGTTCTGACAGCCAGCTTCAACGAGATTATCCGCAACACCTTTATCAGCAAATGCGTGGTCGACTATTTCTTCAAAGGCTCTATTCAAGATATGAATCCCATGATCACCAGCATGGAGCGCATCTACCACAACCAGAGTGTGACAGTGCTTGTGGTGGACGATTCCCGCAGTCAGCGCCGCCAGATGCGTACGCTGCTCGAAGTGCAGCGCCTTAATGTGCTGGAGGCCGCTGACGGTGTGGAAGCCCTTGAAGTTTTTGCCGCCAATCCCCACGTCAGCTTGGTCATCACCGACTTTCAAATGCCCCACATGGACGGCTTAGAGTTGATTCGCGAATTACGCAATCGCTACAGCGGTCAGCAACTCGCTATTATCGCCGTTTCTGCTGTAGGTTCTGGCGCCCTCACCGCCCAGTTTCTTAAAAATGGGGCCAATGATTTTCTCACTAAACCCTTTGAAGTGGAAGAATTCTACTGGCGCGTCAACCAGACCTTGGAAATGTTAGACTTGCTCAAAAGTGTCCGTGAGCGGAACCTCTAGCGCGTGTAACACTTAAAGCCTTTTTGATTCCAGACGCTCCCTCCCCCGCTGTGGGTATTAAAATTCCAAACTCCCCGGTGTTCTCGGGAAGGGGATAACGTCGCGGATATTGGTGATGCCGGTCAGCATCATGAGCAGGCGCTCAAAACCAAGACCGAAGCCGGCGTGAGGCGCGGAGCCGTAGCGGCGTAGATCAAGATACCACCAATAGTCTGCAGGATCCTGATGAAGTTCTTGAATGCGGCGGGTGAGCACGTCAAGGCGCTCTTCGCGTTGGGAGCCGCCGATAAGTTCGCCAATGCGGGGTACGAGCACGTCCATGGCGGCCACGGTTTCGTCGTCATCATTAAGGCGCATATAGAAGGCCTTAATACTTTTGGGATAATCGTACACGGCTACGGGCCGGCGAAAGTGCTCTTCGGCAAGATAGCGCTCATGCTCTGTTTGCAGATCAATACCAAAAGCCACGGGAAATTCAAAGCTTCGCTCACAATTTTCAAGAATTTTGATGGCTTCAGCATAGGGGATACGGGCAAAGGGCTGGGCAATCATGCTTTGCAGGCGGGCAAGGAGTTCGGTATCCACAAAGCGGTTGAACAGGTCTAAATCTTCAGCGCAGTGGGTGAGCACATCGTCAATAACCGCTTTCGTCAGGCCCTCCGCCAGATCCATATTGTCAAAAATATCGGCAAAGGCCATTTCCGGTTCGATCATCCAGAATTCGGCGGCGTGACGCGGGGTATTGGAATTTTCAGCACGAAAGGTAGGCCCGAAGGAATAAACCCGTCCAAGCCCTAAAGCAAGGGCTTCGGCTTCCAGTTGACCGGACACGGTGAGATTACAGTCCTTCCCGAAAAAGTCGCCTTTGCTGTCACTGTCGCCGCGAGGCTGACTGGTCACGCGAAACATTTCCCCCGCACCTTCGCAGTCCGACCCCGTAAGCAGGGGCGTATGCACATAGTAAAAGCCCTCATCGCGAAAATATTTGTGCACGGCGTGGGCCGCCGCTGAACGGATGCGGAAGGCAGCCCCGTATTTATTGGTACGCGAACGCAGATGGGCAATGGTGCGTAAAAATTCGTCCGAATGCCGCTTTTTTTGCAGCGGAAAACTTTCCTGATCGGCCTTGCCAAAGACACTAAGCTCATGGGTACGCAATTCCCATTTTTGCCCCTTCCCCAAGGATTCAACAAGTGCGCCCTTCACTTGCACGGCGGCCCCGGTATTGACCTCTTCCAGTGCGGCAAAGGCAGGGCTGCCTTCGTCTACAATACATTGAATATTGGCAAGGCAAGAACCGTCATTTATTTCCAAAAATGAAAAGCCCTTAGAATCTCGCCGTGTGCGTACCCAACCGCACAGGGTCATCGAGGTGTGGGGACAAGCCGAACCGAGGGCCGTAACAATACGCGTGCGCTGCATGGTAAGCTCCTATGAGCAGGGTTTGGGATACGGAAAAACACTACACACATTCGCCGTGCCTGCCAAGCAGACCCCTGAGCCTTTCGTGGGGGCCTTCTTTTCCGCGTGTATAAAAAAAAATCTTTTTCCCCTACATGTACTAATTGCGATAGTATTTCCCGCATGAAGCTGCAATCGTACTTTCATAAGACAATGTCCTGACCCCTTTATGCACGCAGATATTATATATAGCATTCTACAGACATTGTTACGTCTTACGCAAACGGCGCCTTCATATTTCTGCTAGGCGGCGTAGCAAGGAGTAATCGGAAATGTGTACTTCACGTGCCGTAAATGCTTCTATAACTCCCATTTTTTTTAGCTGTTGTATAACGCGAGCTAATGTTGTGCGGTGGACTCCTAAAAGGTCTGCCACCTCTTGTTGTGTCACGCCTGACGGAAAAAACTTCTTATCACCGTTACGTTGCGACAGGCTAATAATATACCGTGCTACATGTGTCAAATGACTACCAGTGCCCATATCAGCTAAAAATGAATAGTGAATAAGCATTTTCCCCCCCATACTTTGCAAAAGATTTTGCACAAGATGCGGGTAGGTACTGATAAAGTCTATAGAGATAATATTCGGGGGAAAACGGTATAGAATAGTATCTTTTAAACAACGGAATTCACCACCAGGCTCATAACCAGACAGGGAACGGGCTTCATTGAAAAGACTTTCCGGTTCAATATAGAGGGCAATACGGTCCTGCCCCCCTGTGGAACTGTAGGTGATAATGACCGTACCTTTTTCTAAATAATACATACCGCTTTGTGGTTGGTGAGGTATGACAGCATTCTTTGAAAAAACCATCTGTGTTGCCAAATGTAAAACTTCTTTCCATGGTGTGTTAAGACCTTTTATCCGTGCAGTTTTTGCCATAGCGTCACTAAAAGGCTTATAGATATCGTTTTCATAATTTTTTTTCATAATGACACATCCTTTATAAGGAAATAAATTATACAGTAAACAGCTAAAACATACATGAATACGCTTTTAATGACAAGTATAATAAAATAATTGTCTATATATAAAATTAACAAAAGAAGTAGCTCTATATGGCAACTTCTTACGTTAATAATATATATATGGCGTATAAAACACTATATTTAAGGAGGTAAACTATTCAGTACAATTTGTTTTTGCGTACATTTAAATGGATACTTTAAGGAGTACGTATGAAAAAGCTATCAACTCTCATCATTGCCTTGGCGCTTATGTTCAGTTTGGTTGCACCAAACTCAGCACAAGCCGTGTATGAGCTCAAAATTCAAACCTCACTGGCTAATTCCAGCATGTACTACAAAACGCTTGAGCGTTTGAAAAAGTACATTGAAACCTTGTCGCAAGGGGAAATCAAGGTAGAACTGTTCGCCGACGGCGCTGTGGTTAAAAGCTTTGAAATTTTTGACGCCGTAAGCCAGGGCATTGTCACAGGCGGACAATGCTGGACACACTGGGCCTCCGGTAAGCACCCGGCGGGCACGCTGTTTTCCGCCCCTGTAGGGGGTTTGGGCATCGGCCTTGACCAAAGTGGCGTTTTGGCATGGATGTGGGAAGGGCAGGGTATGGCACTGCTCAATGAATATTATCAAAAAATTATCAAGGTCAATATCAAGGCCTATCCCGCGCTCCCCATGGGGCCAGAAGCCTTTGGCTGGTTCCACAAAAAGTACACAACTTTCGCCGAATTCAATAAATTAAAATTCCGCTGCCCTCCCGGTGTTCCCGCTGAAGTTTTCAAAGAAATGGGCATGCCCGTGGTCTCCATGTCTGGTGTAGATATTATTCCCGCAGCACAGCGCGGCGTTATTGACGCGGCCGAATGGATTGGCCCCGGGGAAGATATCGCTTTAGGCTTTGCCGATGTGTGGAAGCATTTCTACCTGCAAGGTATGCATCAGGCTATTTCTATCGGCGATGTATATGTCAACTTGGATTGGTACAACAAACTTCCCAAGCATTTGCAGTCTGTCATTGATATTTCCATGAAGGCGACAGTTACCGACCAGCTGCTCACCAATGTTAGTGTCAACTCACAGGCTCTGGAAACACTGGTACGTAAAGAAAATGTTGTTATTGAAGAAACGCCTCTGGAATACTACCCCATCTATATGAAGGCCGCACGCAAGGTTCTGGAAAAGTATATGTCAGATCCTTTCTTCAAAAAGGTCTACGATTCGCAATTGGCATGGGCAAAAATGACTGTTCCCTATCAACTACGTTCCAACGGCTTGTATTACAATATTGGTAAGGCCGCCATGGACGCAGGCATCATCACAGATTACAAAAAATAATATCTAACTGACAGCGGGGGGAGGCTGTGTCTCCCCCTACTGCCACGGCTTTTCCTGTAATAAACGTAACATAAAGGGGTTAGTATGACACATTGTGATCAAGCCCTGTGCCATGTTCCGCCGTCCGCCACAGCAATCATCAATGGTATTGATACCCTGAACATCACTGTGGGCAAGGGAGCTGCGTGGCTCATCATGCCCATGATGCTCAGCCTTATCTATGAAGTCGCTATGCGTTATCTGTTTCATAGCCCCACCATATGGGCCATGGACATTGCGTTAATTTTATACGGCATACACTTCATGGTCGGATCACCGTATTGCTTGCAGCAAGGGCAGCACATCCGTACAGATTTTTTCTACAATCGATGGAGCACGAAAACCAGAGCTCTTGTTGATATGTTTAATTACATCGTCTTCTTTTTTCCCACCCACCTGATATTTTTTGATATCGGCGTAAATTATTTTCTCAAATCGTATCAACAAAACGAAACCTCTGTTTCAAGCCCTTGGATGCCCATTATCTGGCCTTTAAAAATGGCTATCCCCGTTTGCGTAGGCTTAACCCTATTGCAGGGCGTTTCTGAATTCATCAAAAGCTATTACCGCTGGAAAACAGGCGCTAATCTTTGGTTAGCGGAGGACGAACTTCCTCAAGTAGAGCAGCCGACGGATATTGCCAAATAGCCTCTCCACACGAGATACGACACTTTTGCTCAGGAGAAATGAACTATGGAAATGAGCTATAACGAGATGTTAGCCCTGCTCTCTATCGTAGGTATGTTTACCGCCTTTTGTACGGGATTTCCCATTTCATATACTATGATTTTCAGCGGTCTGGTTTTCGGCTACTTGGGTTTTGGAAAAATTGTCTTTTACCTACTGACCGTACAATTTTATCAGGTTATGAGCGACTCAGTTATGGGGGCCATCCCCTTCTTCCTCTTCATGGGCTATTTGCTGGAGGGGGCGGGATTGATGGATAGGCTCTTCCGTTCCTTCCAACTCCTTTTTGCCAAGCTTCCCGGCTCTCTATACGCCGCCATTACCCTTACGGGGACTATCTTTGCTGCAGCCACGGGCATTGTAGGCTCGTCAGTAAACCTTTTATGCGTCATGTCCGAACCCTCCATGCGCCGGAGCGGCTATAATATCCGCATGGGCGCGGGCTGTATTGCCGCAGCAGGCACACTGGGCATTCTTATTCCGCCCAGTATTATGCTGGTTGTCCTTGGGCCCATCATGGGGGTACCCGTCACCGATTTGTTCGCCGCCGCCATTTTCCCCGGCCTGCTGCTGGCAGCCATCTACGTTGCCTATTCCCTCATCCGCTGCGCGATTACCCCTTCCCTTGGCCCACCTTTGCCTAAAGACATGTGGCCCACGAGCATACGCGTGGTGCTCAAAGATATGTTGATTGGGGTTATTCCGCTAGTATTGTTGATTGCCGCCACGCTGGGCAGTATTCTGACAGGGGTAGCCACACCTACAGAAGCCTCTGCCTGTGGTGCTTTTGGTTCCTTGCTTATGGTTCTTGGCTACCGCCGGCTCACATGGGCGGCCTTTAAAAGTTCCATGTACCGCACCATTGTGCTCTCCTCCATGATTTTAATCATGATCGCTTCGTGTAACTTTTTCGGCTCTGTTTTTTCCCGCCTTGGTGGGGCAACGTGGTTGTCAAATATGCTGCTCAGTTTAGACATCCCCCCCATGGCCATGCTCTTTTTAATCATGACCATCATTTTCTTCATGGGTTGGGCCATGGAATGGATTCCCATTGTGCTCATCCTTATTCCTTTGCTGTTGCCCACGGTGGAAGCCATGCACTTTGACAAGCTGTGGTTCAGCCTTGTGGTTGCCGTAACCCTGCAAACATCTTGGCTCTCCCCCCCAGTGGCCTTGTCAGCCTATTTTATTAAGGGCAGTTTACCCCACTGGAGCTTGATGGATATTTATAAAGGGATGTTCCAATATATTGGCTGTCAGCTCGTCGGGCTGATCTTGGTGATCTTCTTCCCCAGTATTGTCACTTGGCTCCCCAATTACCTCAGACCATAAACAAACAGTATACCACAAACAAAAGGTTGAGCTATGCCACGTTATTTTTTGCATATATGTCTTGTAGGCTCGCTCTTGACGCTCTTGTGGTTCGCCTTGCTCGGGGGATCTGCGGCCTTTGCGGCAGATCCCCCCAAGACGGATGCGCCTCCGCTGCTGTATGCAAATTTGCCGTGGGGTGCCTCAAAAGCAGCGCTCATGCGCCTACCGGAAATGAGCCACGCCCAAACAGGCGAAGGGGAATTCAGCCAAGATCTTTTGGTTGCCCAAACACACTTTGCCGCCCTCACATGGGGCATGCGCCTCGTATTCAACCAAGATAAACTCACCCGCGTGAGCCTTATGGCCCCCTACAGCCCAGAACGCCTGCGCCAAAGCCTTGCCCACTTAAAAACCGAGCACTACGAAATGCTGGCGGTTTTGGTAAATGACACCCGCCTAGACTGCGTAGAAATTCTTAAAACCCAAGGCCCGCAGGCGGTGCGTGAAAAACTGGTGCCCCTGCTGGCCCAAAAACCACAACGCGTGGTGTATGCGTGGTTTCAAGTTGGTGAACTAAGTGGAGAAATTAAAACCATGTCCAGTACCCTCAAAAACTTGCTTATGAGTGTTCCCGCCCACACCAAAGAAGTCGAAGTTGTGCTTATGGCGGGGGAAGACGGGAAACCCGGCTTGCTGCTGCTCGAATTCAGCTTTCCGCTGCTTTAAGGCATTCTTGATTCCAGACGCTCCCTCCGGCTCCTGCATCGGAAAGCCGTCATAGCGCACCGGCAAAGAGCGCACTGGACAGCGCCCTTCACCTCGGGTATCGCTAAGGCAATCTTTTGCAGGAGACGTGCACATGTCCCTTTCCCCTCCCGCCGCGTTGCCCATGGGCCTGCGCCTGGCAAATTTCTTCCGTCCCACGGAATTAACCACGGAATTTGACAGGCGTATGTACGCTTTTTTGTTCATCCTTACCTTTGGCGGGGTGGTGGCCTTTCAGGCATGGACAACCCTCTATACCAATTATGCGGTTAACGTGGTGGGCCTAAACGGGGCACAAAACGGTATTGTCCAAGGCATGCGCGAAGTTCCGGGCCTGCTTGGCATCGGCGTTATCGCCCTCTTATGGTGTGTACGCGAGCAAACCCTTGCCGTTCTGGCTACCCTCACCTTGGGCCTTGGGGTTATGCTCACGGGCTTTTTTCCCCATTATGGGGGAATAGTCGTGTGCACCATGATTATGTCTTTCGGCTTTCATTATTTTGAAACCGTCAACCAATCCCTCACCCTACAAGCCTACAACACCACCGTGGCCCCACTGGTTATCGGGCGCTTGCGCGGCATCACGGCGGGCGGTAATATTGTTGCGGGGCTGTTCATTCTGCTGAGCGCACAATGGCTGAGTTTTACCCAAATGTTTTTGGTTGCCGGTGTCTTAGCCATTGCCGCCGCAGCCTATGCCCTCACCCGCATGCCCGATATGCGCCACCTGCCCGTACAGCACAAAAATATGGTGCTGCGTTCCCGCTACTGGCTGTTCTACGCGTTAAGCTTTCTGGCAGGCGGAAGGCGACAAATATTTGTGGTGTTTTCCCTGTATCTGCTGGTGGAGCATTTTGACTATACCATCACGTCCATTACGGTATTATTTTTAATTAATAACGGCATCAACTGGTTTCTCAATCCCTTCATTGGCAAGGCCATCAATACGTGGGGGGAACGCCGCCTACTGACTATTGAATATTGCACCGTTTTGGTGATATTCTTGGGCTACGCATGGACTGACAGCCATCTTCTTGCGGGGTTTTTGTATATTATTGACCAAATTGTGTACAATTTTTCCCTAGCGGTACGCACCTTTTTTCAAAAAATTGCCGCGCCCGCCGATATCGCGCCCAGTATGGCGGTCAACGTCACCATTAACCATATCGCCGCCGTGGTCGTGCCCGTGTTCGGCGGAATGCTCTGGCTGCTAGATTACCGAATCCCCTTTTACCTTGGTGCGGGTCTGGCGATTGTTTCCTTACTATTGGCCCAACGCATTGACGCGGAAATCCTAAAAAACCAACGCGCTGCCCGCGCATAAATGCATTACTCAAGGAGCCCCCTATGCACATTTTTTTCCGTAACACCGCATTGTTGCTGGCCTTGTGCCTATTTGTCCCTGCACTCACCCACGCGGCAGACGCCCAAGCCGGCAAAGCCATGGCCGACAAGCCCGCCAAAAATGTAGAACGCCGCACCACCATTGCCGTTATCCACGAAGGCAATGACAGCATCGGCGCACGCTTGGCTACCCGCCTCAAGGAAACATTCAATGCCAGCAATCTTTTTGTGCTCAACGACAAAGACGCTCCCAAGGTTCGCCTGCTGCTGACCACCCAGCCCGAATTTTCTACCCGCCCCGCTGTGGGATCGGTCTATTCCGCCGTATGGATTTTCAGCCAGAGTGACGCCCACCTTGGCTATCTCCTCGCCCGTGAGCTTGGTACCCTCAATATGGACGATGTGGATAACCTCGTGCAGCAGCTCGTGGAACGCACGGACGGTGTATCCGTAAAATACAGTTATTTATTTAATAATTAAAGTATGTTATAAAAGTTACGCACATTGGAACATTTTGCTGGCGTAGGCGAAATGTACTTTCGCCGTAAAGCGCTGGAGGGAGCGTCTGGAATCAAAGATGCTTTAGAAATATAAGCGACACCCAAAGCTTTCCCCTGCATGCTCTCTGAAGCAGGGGAAAGCTTTTTTAATTAATAATTACATGCTAGTATCCTATTTACGCACACTAGGAACACAAAGAACAAACAGACCTTTCCCCAGCGCGGCGGTCGGCACACAAACTGGACAAAGGCCCCGCCCAACTATAGTTTATGACTATATATTAGCGCATTTTTTGTCACGGCTACGAAAGACGGCTTGTATATCGTCTTTGATTAAGGCATACTTTGTGAACAATTGCACGAACAGCGCGCAAGAAAATTCACCACCCGCCGGATATATCACTAACCTATTGCAGTCTACGGTATGAGGAATCACCAATGAAAAAAGTCACAGTAGCAATCAACGGCTTTGGTCGTATCGGTCGTCAGGTATTTCGCGCTTTACACAGTAAGTACCAAGATACCGTCGAAGTGGTTGCCATCAATGATTTGTATGATGCGGAAACAAATTTTCACCTACTCGAATATGATTCGGTGTACGGGCGGGCCTTTTTAGACGCAAAGGTCACGGGGCAGGACGTACGCGTGGGGGCGTGGAATGTGCATTGCTTTGCCGAGCGCGACCCCAAACAATTGCGTTGGAGCGACTATGGCGTGGACGTTGTGGTGGAATCCACGGGGATTTTCCGTTCCGCCAAGGACGCACACGTGCATATCGACAATGGCGCCAAAAAAGTTATCATCACCGCCCCAGCGAAAGAAGAAGACCTGACCATCGTCATGGGCGTCAACGATGACCAATACGATCCCGCCAAGCATCATATTCTGTCCAATGCCTCGTGTACGACCAATTGCCTCGCACCCGCCGCTTTTGTGGTGCACGAGCAATTCGGCATCAAACAGGGCACCATGCTCACCGTGCACTCCTATACCAACGACCAACGCATTTTGGATATGGCCCATAAAGACCTGCGCCGCGCCCGTGCCGCCGCCTGTAGCATAATTCCCACCTCCACAGGGGCTGCTCAGGCCGTTGCCAAGGTCATTCCTGCCCTCAAAGGCCGTTTCACCGGCTATTCCCTGCGTGTGCCCACCCCCACCGTGTCCATCGTGGATTTTACGGCTCTGCTGGAAAAACCCACGGATACGGCAGGCCTGCGCGCCGCGCTTCAGCACGCGTCAGAAACCAAGCTCCGGGGAATTCTTGAGTATAATGACAAGCCCCTCGTGTCCATGGACTTCAAAGGCAATGCCCATTCCTCCATTCTTGATGCCGAATACACCACCGTTCAAGACGGCACCCTCGCCAAAATTGTCGCGTGGTACGATAATGAATGGGGCTATTCCTGCCGTGTCTGCGACGTTATCTGCCTCATGCACAGCAAGGGCCTATAAACTTTTTTTCCGCCTATAAAAAACCACAGGCTTTCTCCGCAACAAGGGCGCGGGGAAAGCCTGTGGTTTTTTATAGGCTCGAACATGTTATGAAGGGTGACACGGGGAAGCACAGCTCCCCCGTGTCGGTATCCATTACTTCTTACTTCTGGCTTATCTTCTTCTGTCCGTCCCACACCTGATCGGCTTGGGGAAGCACCGGCAGCAGCTTCAGCCACGGGTGTGACTGCAGGTAGGCCGGGTCTTGTTGGAGCTTGCGGCTCATGGTCTTAATGGGCGGAACAATAGCCTTAATGTCACCGGCAAGGGCGGCGTTGATGCCGTACTTGGTGGCGGCAGTGGCGTCGTCAATAGCCTTTTGGCTGTATTCCATGGAAGACATTAAGGTATCCAGCGCCTTGGCGGGGTTATGGAAGCCCACGCTGTTTTCGGCGGAAACATAATCCCAGAACAACTGACCCTTGCGGATCATTTCACGGGCATTTTGCATCAGCTCAACGTAATTATCAGCCTTAGGCCCAGCATAGGCATCTGCCAAACGCACGGATTCATGGGCCTTTACGGACAATTCCTGCGCCAGCAACAATTGCTTGAAGGTTTTTTCCTGCGTATAGAGCACACGCCCGCGCAGATATTCAGGGCTCTTATCCGCGTGACACTTGCGGCAGGCGGTCATATTGGGATCTTTGAGGGGCGCGGTCATCCAGTGACTGGATATCTTCTGCCCGTCAACCTTCTGGTAGGCCATATGACAATCCGCACACGCAACCCCAGCCGCGCCGTGGGGGCCATCGATCCAGGTTTCATATTCTGGATGCTGCATCTTGATCATCGGGGTTTTGGATGCCGGATGTACCCAATCAGCAAAGGGCCCGTTCTTAGGGCCGTGTTCCTTATAATATTCGTACATATCGTTGGGGCCAAAACCCTTATCCCACGGGAATACAGGCTTGGCAGCCGGGCCATTGTCTTTGTGGGTAAAGTAGTATTCCACGTGACATTGGGCGCACACAAGAGAACGCATTTCGTTGCGCGACATTTTTTCGGGATCCTTGCCCGAACGCTTGAGCCAATCCTTCATGGGTTCGGAAT
Organism: Desulfovibrionaceae bacterium; assembly: GCA_036655975.1. Lineage (GTDB taxonomy): Bacteria > Desulfobacterota > Desulfovibrionia > Desulfovibrionales > Desulfovibrionaceae > CASQEL01. The sequence continues at coordinate 60,195 of JAVVPD010000001.1, forward strand.
AGAAACGCAGCTTCATGGTCTGCGGATCATGACAGGTGGCGCAAGAAACAGAATGATCCTTGGCGTCAAGCTTATCACGGAACTGGTTGACATCTTTGGACCAGAAGGCGTCGCCATCGGCCTTAACCCATTCCATCATCTTGGGGGTTTTACAATTCCAGCAGGTGGCGGGCAAGCCGCCCTTTTCCGCATAGCGATTGATGCGGTCGATGTTTACAAAGTCTTGCACGGCATAGGTGTGACCACGGGCTTCACGGTATTCGTACATAAAAGGATAGCCCAGCCACAAATTCTTCAAATAGGGCTGTGCATGCTTATAGCCTTCCGGCAAGGGATCGCTATTATTATTCTTCATGTACGGTACCGAGCCTTTATACTCGGTCATAACCGTACTTTCGTTATTTTTTTGGTAGCTTTCGCTTTGTTTAGGGAAAGCCGCCTTAAATGCGGAAGTCCGCAATTCGTCAGCCGCAAGGCCCGTTTTGTAGGTGGGCGTCTTCAGTTCTGTAGTAACATCGTCAGAGCAGCCGCTCACGAGGGCTGCGCCCATAAGGGCCGTGACCGCAATGCCGATGGTGAATATCCGCTTATTCATAGGCTACCGTCCTTGTGCTGATAGGCTTCTGGCGCATATGCGCGTTACTGCGGTGGCAATCAACGCAATAGGGTTTTGCCTCCATACTGGCTACATTCGCATTGGTCATGGTGTGACAACGCTTACAATTGGCGTTGACCACTTCCTTGGTGCGTAAGCTGGTAGGAATAGGCACATCATTGCCAGCCATATTTCCCAAAAAGTCGCGCGTACCTTCTGCGGCTTTAAACGGAATTTTCGCAGCCAAGTTGACGGGTGCGTGGCATTCGTTACAAGCCAAATTCGCGTGGGTAGAAATTTTGTGCGTCAACGCCGCTTCCTGCATCACGTGACACGTGCCACAGAAGGGCCGTTGATCCGTCATACGCATAGCCCCGGCAGCACCTGCCAAAAGCACCACCCCTAGCGCAATCCCTCCCAAGAACACTTTAAGCCCTGGTCCATTGCGGGGTATTCCCATAAACAGCCTCCTTTTCCGTACAAACAATCATTCAACACTCCTACACATTCCATCAAAGAGAAGGAAAGCAATAATTGTGCCTAAAAGCACAAGAAGTCAATACTATTTTTACATTTATAATCCCACTATGTTAAGAAATAGTGCGGAATTTTAGGCCTGCGAACACTTGCACTATTCAGAAAAATCTGACAAGTTTTTCATAAAAGACTGACAGGAGTGGGCCATGAAACATTTCCTACGCTGGAACACCCTCCGCACACCCTTATTATTTGCGCTACTCTGGTGTGTACTCATGGTCGTGTTATACTCGCAGGCGGTGCGCGCTAAAGACGCACACACCACAGAACTGGCTTTAATCCAAACCCGCACCCTGTACGACCACATTGTAGATACCCGCGCATGGAATGCCCGCCACGGCGGTGTGTATGTACTGGAAAGTCCGCAAGGCCAACCAAACATGTGGATTCCCGAGACTATCCGCAGTTTACAAACAAAAGACAACAAAACCCTTGTGCTGATGAACCCCGCCTATATGAGCCGCCAAATTGCCGACATGGCCGCCTCACACGGCAGCGCCTTCCGCATTACCAGTCAAAAACCGCTGCGCCCGGAAAATGCTGCGGACGCGTGGGAAGACAGCGCCCTGTCCCAATGTCTGATGGGTCTGCCTGAAGTGTTTGCGCTAGAAACGGCAAGCACCCCTCCCCGCTATCGCTATATGGCCCCCCTCCGCACCGAGGAAGCCTGCTTGCATTGTCACAGCCACAATAAAGTGGGCGATGTGCGCGGCGGAATCAGCGTGACATTAGACGCGCAGCCCTTTTTACGCACCATGACCGACTACAACCGTAGCCTGGGCTTTGCCTATGCTTTACTAGGGCTTACGGGAATGATGGGCATCGGCGGGGCCACCTTTGGCATGAGTTATCGCCGCGCTTTAGCTGAAGAAGCCAATCGACTGAAAAGCACTTTTCTGGCGAACATGAGCCACGATATGCGAACCCCACTCAACGGCATTCTGGGTATGGCGGAAATTTTGTCCGCCAAAAATGAATCGCCCACGGTAAAACACAGGGCGGTACGGTATTTATACGAAGCCACAAGCACCCTGCTGGAAATGGTGACAGATCTCACCGAGCATGCCGTGCTGGATGCGGAGAAATTGCACATCCGCCCCCAAGCCTATGCGGTGAACACCATGGTGGAGACCTGCTGCCAAATGTTTGAACCCGTGTGCCGGGCCAAGGGTATCGCTTTTTCATGGCAGGTGGATCAAAGCGTCCCCGCCGTGCTGATAGGCGACGCCTTTCGCTTGCGCCAAGCTTTGGGCAATCTCCTCAGCAATGCGATTAAATTTACCGCACAGGGCAGCATTACGGTACGCGCAGGCTTTATCCCCCATCCCCACCAGCCCTCTGAGGGGATCTTATCCATTAGGGTACAGGACAGCGGGCAAGGTATTGACCCCACCGAACACGAAAACATTTTTGAACGCTTTGAACGCGGCAGTGCCGCCGTGCAGGCGGGTATGAGCGGTACGGGACTGGGGCTGGGCATTTCGCGCGAAATAGCCCGACTGATGGGCGGCGATGTCAGCGTGACCAGTGCAGCGGGGCAAGGGGCAACCTTCACCTTGAGCGCGGCCCAACAATGCCCCGAAGCCTGTTCCCGTCAGGCTTCATCCGCACAAGAGCCCACCAGTGCACAGGGGCCTTCTTCCCCTTCTTTAAACGCCATGCGCCTAGAAAAGCATATTTTGCTGGCAGAAGACAATGCCGTCAGCGCTTTTTACGTGTCCCATGTCCTCAAACAGGCCGGCTATCAGTTGCGCCATGTGCGTGACGGTGATGCGGTGCTCGCAGTGATGGAAGAAAAAACGGCTCCCCTGCCCGTGGACCTCCTGGTACTGGACCTGCGTATGCCCAAACTGGACGGGCTGACGGTGGCCCACCGTGTGCGGGCCCAAGCGACCACGGCCCATGTGCCCATTGTGGTGATGACGGCTTCCCTGACACCCGAAGAATGTGCCGAGCTAAAAACCCTTGGTATTACTGATCATCTACTCAAGCCCGTGGGGGCATGCCGTCTGGTGCAACGCATGGACGCCGTACTGGGGCTGGCGCCCCTCCCCGAACAGGAGAACACCGTGCCGGAAAAAATTCCCCACCCCCCCGCCGAAAGTGACAGAGTGCCCATTTTTGACCGCGAAGCCGCCGCCGCAGACTTGAGCGCCGACCCTGCGGATCCGGCTCAGGGCCAGGCCCTACTCACCCGCCTGTGCGAGGTGTTTTTCGCCGATCTTCCCCAGCAATTGTGCGCCTTGCGCGCGGCAGTGGACGCGGGTGATATTTCTACAGCCCAGAACCTCGGGCATGCGCTAAAAAATTCGGCGGGCACGCTCCACGCCCTGCGTTTACGTGCGGCTGGCATGCGTATGGAGCAGGCTAGCAGCGCGCAGCTCGCGCAGGCTTTAAACGATATTGAACTGTGTACACAGCAATTGCTGGTCTACTGGAGAGAAAAGCACTCATGGCCCACATCTTAATTATTGACGATGAAGTCTTGGTACGCACCCTCGTAACGGAAGTGGGCATCCATCTGGGGCATACGGTTGTGGAGGCTTCAACACTGGCCGAAGGTCATACCCAGGCGCAGGCCATGATACAGCGTGGACAAGGGCCAGATGTCATATTGCTAGACGTGCGCCTGCCCGACGGCAATGGTCTGGAACATTTACGCACCTTTGGTGCGCTGGCCTCCCAGCCTGAGCTGATGGTCATCACCGGACACGGCGACGGCGATGCGGCGGAAACCGCACTGCGCTCTGGAGCGTGGGAATATTTGACAAAACCTTTGCGGGTACGGGAACTTTCGCAAGCGCTGGCGCATATTTTGGCCTACCGAACCGGACGGCGACCCAGCCTACACGTACGTGACATGGACAGGAGCCAGATTATTGGCTCAAGCCCCGCCCTGATGAAAACCCTGTACAGTCTGGCGGAGGCCGCCCGCAGTGACGTGAACGTGCTCTTACTGGGGGAAACCGGGGTAGGCAAAGAATTGTTTGCCAAGGCGCTGTACCGCAACAGCGGGCGCGCGGGGCAGCCTTTTGTGACTGTAGACTGTGCCTCGCTGACCGAAACACTGGTAGAAAGCCACCTCTTTGGACATTCTCGGGGGGCATTCACTGGGGCGGATCGAGCCCGCGAAGGCCTGTTGCTGGCAGCCCACAAAGGTACCTTGTTTTTAGATGAAGTGGGAGACCTGCCCTTGTCCATGCAGGGGGCTTTTTTACGCGCCTTGGAATTGCGGCGCTTCCGACCCATCGGTGAAGGGCAAGAGGTGGTCAGCGATTTCCGCTTGGTTTCAGCCACCAACAAAAATTTGGACACGAGCGTGAAAGAAGAGCAATTTCGTAGTGACCTGCTGTACCGTTTGCGGGGCATGGTTATTCATATTCCCCCCTTGCGGGAGCGCGTGGAAGATATCCCCGAACTCGCCCGCCATGCGGTCTTGCGCTTTTGTGTGGATAATGCCCAACAGGTGAAACAAATTACTGAAGGCTGTTTGGAAACCCTGCTGGCGTATACTTGGCAAGGGAATGTGCGCGAATTGTTTCACGCCATGGAAAGAGCCTGTGTATCCGCCGGAAACAGCGATGACTTGTACGCCAGCCATTTGCCAACCGAATTGCGGGTGGCCGTGGCCCGCCACCGCGTGGGCGGTACCCGCACCCCTCCCCCCCCCGAATACAGCGCCCCAAAAGAAAGCCCCCTGCCAACCTTGCGGGCGTGGAAAGCTCACTCCGAGGCAGAATACGTAGAACGCCTCATGCGCCAAAGCAACGGAGACGTACGGGCCGCCGCCACCGCCGCCGGACTTTCACGGGGGCATTTGTACGAATTATTAAAAAAATATCACGTGGAATTTCGCTTAAAATAAGCGTCCAAAACCATTGCGCTGGACTAGAAAACACGCTAAGTTTTACGCGCATTAGCTTTGTTTCACAGGGCTCGTACGCGCTTGGCAGCGTGTGGTCACCAACACCAAAAGCGGCAATTTCTTAAAAACATTGCTTTTTACCAGTATTGCCATAAAGAATTGTATGACAACCCAAAATATTCTTACTGTCACCGGCTATGTTGCTCCCCTTCCCCGTTCTGCCGATGAAAAACAGGCCCGTGTCGCCATTATGCAGGACGAAACAGAATACCGAGTTATCCCCCGAGGCGCGGGCGTCGATTTAGACGACCACCTGAGCGCGCTGGTGGAAGTTACGGGAAATGTTACAGAAACTGAAGGAATTTTGCATCTCGTCGTGCGGGGGTATCGCGTTTTGGAAGACGACGACGCGTGGATTAATAGCTGAACGCGCTACGAGCCCCAAGCCTAAAAAATTATTCGGGCGGGCGGAGAATATAGGCCAGCACCGCATCTGCCTGCAGGGCCGCAGCCTGCATAACGCGGGGGGCTAGGGGCGGCGCGTGGGCAATGTCGGTGGTGAAGTCACCCACCAGCACCAGTTTTTGCCCCAGCACTTTTTGTCGCATGGGGGGGCCGCCAAAACCCGCAATGCCCGACGCGCTGACCACAAAGCGTGAGGCCGCAAGACACGCTTCCACAAAGCGGCACTTCATACCCGCATCGTCCAGCGCTTCCACCCACACCTCGGCCTTACTCAGCATCTCAGGGAGCGTCTGCTCTGTCAGGCGGCAGGGGTAACAGCACACCTCAATAGCCGGATTCAAATCCCGCAATTGTTCAGCCAAGGCATCAACCTTGAAACGCCCCAAGTGAGCAGGAAAAAAGTGCTGGCGGTTCAGATTCGAGGCGTCCACCACATCATCATCCACCAGCACAAAGTGTTCTAGCCCACTGCGGGCCAACAGCATGGCCCCGTTGGAGCCCAGTCCCCCGCAGCCCGCAAAGCCTACCCGTACCCCCGCAAGGGTGTGTAAGGAATCTGCGTCCCAATAGCGGGTCAAGCCAAGGGCAAAACTGTTCACGCGCTGATGGCCCACGCTTCTGGCGATTCCCAGTCTTTACACACGGCCTGATAGCCGTGCGCCGCCAGTGCAGCGGTCACTTCTTCCACGGAACGGTGATCAGATATTTCAAATTGCCCGTCATTGCTCTTTTCCAATTTGCGACCGCCCACAGCGGTGGATACCCCCGCCGAAATACGGGTTACCCCCAAAGGTACCAGATTGTCGCGCAAGGCGGGAGCTTCACGCGTGGAAACGGTAATGCCCGCTCTGGGCAAAAAACAGCGCAATGCGGTGATGTATTGCACAAATTGTTTGTCATCCACCGTGTGTTTGACTTCAAAGCTGCCTTCATGGGGGCACATGCGCGGGACAGATACGGACACATCCGTACCGGGGAAATGGTTCTGCAACCACTGCCCGTGCAGCCCCGTCAAAAAGGCGTCATGAATAAAATTGTCCAGCCCGAGCAAAGCACCAATACCCACCGAGCGCATACCCGCTGCCGCCGCACGCCCGGGGGCATTGCAACGGAAGGTATAATCACGTTTAGGCCCAGCGGGGTGCAGCCAATCGTACAATTCAGGATTATAGGTTTCCTGAAACATGGTCATGCAGTCCACGCCATTGTGTATGAGCAAAAGGTATTCGTCTTCGGTCATGGAATACACTTCCACCCCCACAGACGCGAACAAGGGCTTGATGCGTTTGGCAATGGCGGCAATATATTCGGGCGACGAAAGATGCCGCGCGTCACCGGTAAGCAATAAAACATGCCCCAGCCCCATGGTGGCAATGGCTTTGGCTTCCACCTCGGCTTCGTCCACACTCAGGTGGCGGCGCTTCAGCTTGTTGCGGGCATTAAAACCGCAATAACGGCATTGGTTGGTACAGTGGTCGGAAACATACAAAGGGGTAAACAGATTCACCGCCCGCCCGAAATAGCGCAGCGTTTCCGCCTGTGAGCGCCGAGCCATGGGTTCAAGATACGCTTGTGCCGCCGGCGTCAATAAAGTAAAAAAATCTTCCGCGCGCAAATGGTTACGTTCAAGCGCGGCAGCCACATCAGCCCCCGTGGTCTTAGCGGCACGGTCTTCGCGCTGTTCACGACTAAAATCCTGAATATATTCAACGTAGGTTTGCATGATTATTGACCTTAACTGTGTAGAAATCCTGTAAGTGGCGACGATGCCACGGCTTGCCCTGTGTGTTCGGCCCCAAGCCCCGCAAGATAGGCGCTGCGCCCCGCGCAAACAGCCAACTTGAACGCTTCAGCCATGGCCACAGGATGACGGGCAGAGGCAATGGCGGTATTCACCAAACACGCCGCTGCGCCCATTTCCATGGCTTCACAGGCATGGGAAGGCTTGCCAATACCCGCATCCACCACAATGGGCAGCGCGATACTGTCGATGAGAATCTCGATCATTTCACGAGTCCGTAAACCCCGGTTAGTGCCTATGGGCGCGCCCAAAGGCATCACCGCTGCCGCGCCAGCATCCACCAAGGCCCGGGCTACATAAAGATCAGGATTAATGTAGGGTAGGACAATAAAACCCTCTTTAGCTAAAATTTCCGTGGCCTTGACAGTTTCGTAACCGTCGGGAAGCAAATGCTTGTTGTCAGAAATAACTTCAATTTTGATCCACGTGCCGCAGCCCGAAGCGCGGGCCAAACGGGCCAGACGCACGGCTTCTTCAGCAGTGCGGGCCCCAGAAGTGTTGGGGAGCAAGCGCATGTTTTTGGGCACATGGCCCATGATACCCTGATTGCCAGAATCCACACGGCGCAAGGCCACCGTAATGACTTCGGCACCACTGGCTTCAGCCACGGCGGGGATAAGACTGTCAGCCCCGTATTTACCCGTGCCGATAAAGAGCCTACTGCTCAGGCTTTCGCCACCAATGATAAAGGGATCGTTCACGTCCACTAGCCGCCTCCTACAAAGTACAAAATTTCCATTCGATCGCCTGCTTTCAAAATTCGGTGAGCAAAATCGTCCGCAGGAACAATGTCCAAATTCAATTCCACAACCACGCTCTCAGGGGTCAGCTTGCGGGCCAGCAGTAATTCCAACACCGTACACTCGCGCGGCACAGGCTGCACTTCACCGTTCAAAATAATTTCAACACTGCTGGTCATATCCCCCCCCATACACTTTATTTATAGGCTGCGCCCGTGGCGGCAGAACTGACCTGGGCCGCATAACGGCGCAAAAAGCCCGAGCTGACAGTTTTTTGCACAGGCGTGTGGCTTGCTTGGCGCTGGGCCAGCACTTCAGGGCTGACGCGCAATTCCAAGACCCGATGGGGAATATCAATATGGATACTATCCCCCTCGCGCACAAGACCGATGGGCCCACCGTCCGCAGCTTCGGGAGAAATATGCCCGATAGCCGCGCCGTTGGTGCCGCCGGAAAAACGCCCGTCGGTGAGCAGGGCCACGTCTTTACCCAGCCCCATGCCGGTAATGGCAGCCGTGGGGGAAAGCATTTCGCGCATACCCGGGCCACCACGGGGGCCTTCATAACAGATAACCACAGCGTCATTTTTCACAATGCTCCCGGCCAAAATAGCCTGCATGGCTTCTTCTTCGCTGTTGAATACACGGGCGCGCACGTCGCGGCACAACATTTCGGGGGCCACAGCAGACTGTTTGACCACCGCGCCGAGGGGAGCGATATTCCCTTTCAGAATGGCAATGCCGCCCTGCGGGGAATAGGGATTGTCCAAAGGCCGGATAACTTCAGGATCCGCAATGGCGGCTTTCAAATCGCGCAGATTTTCGCCCACGCTCTTGCCGGTAACGGTGAGAACCTCCTGATGGATACAGCCCTTTTTCGACAATTCGGCCATGACGGCGGGAATGCCGCCGGCCATGTGCAGATCTTGAATGTGATGGACGCCAGCCGGAGAAAGCTTGCACAAATTCGGTGTCTTGCGGCTGACCTCATCAAAAATATCCAAAGTCAGGGGCAGCCCGGCTTCACGGAAAATAGCGGGCAAATGCAACACGGTATTGGTAGAACACCCAAGGGCCATGTCCACAGCCACAGCGTTCTGTACCGCCTCGGGGGTAACGATGTCGCGGGGTTTCAGATCTTTAGCGAGCAAGTCCATAACCCGCATGCCCGCATGTTTAGCAAGACGAATACGGGCCGCGGTGACAGCGGGTGTGGTGCCGTTACCCGGCAGAGCCAGCCCGATGGTTTCCGACAGGCAATTCATAGAATTTGCCGTAAACATGCCCGCGCACGACCCACAGCCGGGGCAGGCACTTTCGGTCAATTCTTCCAATTGTTCTTCACTCATGAGGCCGCTTTTGACCTTGCCCACGCCTTCAAAAACCGTAATAAGGTCGGCGCGCTGGCGCTGATGCGGGGCGTGCGTGCCCGCCATCATCGGCCCGCCGCTGATAAGGATAGACGGAATATTCAAACGCAACATCGCCATAAGCATGCCCGGAACGCTTTTGTCGCAATTAGGAATAAACACAAGCGCATCAAAGGCGTGGGCGGTAGCCATAATTTCGATGGAATCGGCAATAATTTCACGGGAAGGCAGGGAAAAACGCATGCCTTCATGATTCATTGCCAAACCGTCACACACGGCGATGACAGGAAATTCCAGCGGTGTGCCGCCCGCCATACGTACCCCAGCCTTCACGGCTTCCGCAATGCGGTCCAGATGAATATGCCCCGGCACCACTTCGTTGGCGGCATTGACCACGCCCACAAGGGGGCGCCGAATTTCTTCGCGGGTCAAACCAAGAGCGTATAAGAGGGAACGATGGGGGGCTTTTTCTAGGCCTTCTGTCATTTTTGTACTACGCATATCCTTGCCTTCCTTTAATTACCCACAGTGTGCCCTAGGGCGGTGCCATACTGTTGTACATAAAACTCTCACCGCCTGTACACAAGGGGTGCTGAGAATAGCAATCCTGATGCCAAACAGCAAGGTGTACTTGTGAGCCATACAAAAGTGGGCTAGGCTGGGACACCATGAACGACAGCCCCCCCGCAAAAACCCCTACCCTTGCCCGCCGCTATGCTTTCAAGCTGCTGGCAAATATGGCTTCTGTCCCCGTCTATCTTGTGATGGAGGCTTTGCTGCCGCGAGCACTTGGCCCGCAAACATATGGTAACTATAGTTTTATTACCAATCTTTTTCAGCAGTTCACCGGTTTTTTAGACATGGGGACATCCACCTGCTTTTACAATGCCCTGTCTCGGCGCCAAAAAGAGCAGGGGCTCGTTGTGTTTTACGCCAAGCTCAGCGTTCTGGTGCTGGTACTGGTGCTGCTCGGTTCTGCCCTCATGTTATGGCCTTTTGCCGGAGACGCGCTCATGCCGGGGGTGCCCTTGTGGATGGCCCCCTTGGCGGCCCTGTGGGCTTTTTTGACGTGGTGGGGGCGGGTATTGCGCTCCATGAACGACGCCATTGGCGAAACGGTGCGCTCAGAACTGGTGCGGACGGTGGCCTCACTGGCGGGCATCGGGGTGCTGATCGCCATTTTTTTGGCGGACGGTCTCACAGTGGAAAGCCTCTTTGCCCAACAATATATCATGCTGGGGGCCATGGCAGCGGGTTTTTGCTGGGTTATGCGCGGGCATTGGCAACAATGGTCGTTCCGGCTCAATATCGCCCAAAATAAGGCTTATACTAAAGAATTTTTCACCTACAGTCATCCTTTGTTCGTGCAGGCCTTATTGTCATTCATTTTTTTGGCGGCGGAACGCTGGTTGCTACAGTGGTTTGACGGCAGTGCCGAACAAGGTTTTTTTGCCCTGTCACAAAAGGTGAGTATGGCCTGTTTTTTGTTTGTCTCAGCCATGACCCCGCTGATTATGCGCGAATTGTCCATTGCCTGGGGCAAAAAAGACCGCGATTTGATGGGCTCCCTCCTCACCCGTTTTGCCCCCATGCTCTTTGTGGTGGCGGCATATTTTTCTTGCTTTACCGTGGCAGAGGGCCAAACTCTTGTATTTTTCTTCGGTGGCGCGGAATTTGCTGCAGCCATAGTGCCCGTGCAAATTATGGCGCTCTATCCGGTGCATCAAGCCTATGGGCAATTGGCGGGGTCGGTCTTTCATGCCACGGGGCGCACCACGGTGATGCGTAATATGACCGCCCTCGAATGCGTATACGGTTTCAGCACCGCATGGTTTTTGCTCGCACCGCCCGAATATTTTGGCCTCAATCTGGGGGCCGTGGGCCTTGCGATTAAAACCGTAGGCGTACAATTTATAACCGTGAATATATACTTATGGCTCGCATCACGCATGATACCGCTCAATTTTGCGCGCAATCTGATCCACCAGATTGGCAGCCTAGCGCTGTTACTGGGGGTGGCCTATACCTGCCGCACATTGAGCTTGCTGGCCCCCTTGGGGGGCGACGTCTCGCTATGGCGTTTTTTGGTATCCGGTATGCTCTATTCCGCCATTATTGCCAGCTTAGTATTGCTGTTTCCCCCCCTTGTGGGCATGAGCCGTCAAGAAATGCGCGAACTGTTCTTGCGCCTGAAGGCCTATCGCCGCAATCGATAAATCAGCCCCCTAACAAAAAATGTATGCCCGCCCTTCAGGTCTCGGAACGCATGCCGAAGACCGCGGGGATATTGTGCGGACTCACCCTCCGCCCCATCCTTTTACTGTTGAGCGATGCCCCATGTTAAGCACGCCTGCCTTCATTATTCCTCTCCCGCGCAGGATTTTTGAGCTTGCGCTACTGCTGGCGCTGGCTTTTGTTTTGGGCGGTTGCGGATCAAAAAATCTGGGCTACACGCCCTCTGGTTCGGCTAAGGGCAGTGATATTGTCAAAACTGCCTATTCCCAGATGGGTCAAAGGTACCGCAATGGCGGCGATTCTCCGAACAAAGGTTTCGACTGCTCCGGCCTGATCTGGTGGACGTATAAAAAACATGGCATCAAGGTACCGCGCATCACCACAGATCAAGCACACACGGGGAAATCTGTCCCCCGGGGACAAGCCAAACTGGGCGATATTGTGGTGTTCCGCACCGGATCAAGCCCGCGCGGCCTGCACACGGGGATTTATTCGGGCAACGGCACCTTTATTCATAGCCCGCGCCGAGGCGAAAGAGTGCGGATGGAAAGCATGGAAATCCCCTATTGGGACAAAAAATTTGTGGGGGTGCGCCGCGTGGTGTACTGAACACACCATGAAACTTTCTGAATCTCCTGAACTAACCTTGCTTTTTGCATGGGGCTAAGGTAGCTTTCTGACATCTTCTTTACCCACAGATACCACAAGATTTTGGTCAGGAGGCCTCATGTCCAAACCTGCCCCCGCTACATCCCATGCCCATGATGTTTTGTTGTCTATTGTTGATATAGCACGGCATTTTTCTTTACCCGAATCCACCGCACGGTATTATTGCAAACGCTTTGCCCCCTTTATCCCCACCTGTGGTGAAGGAAGGCGGCGGCGTTTCCGCCCTGAAGTTATTCCCGTTATCCAGACAGTGCTAGAAGTTATGCGTAGCTCGCGCACCGCCACGGCGGTGGAACAAGAATTGACATTGCGCTACCCCCGCAATGCGGAAAGCAATCAAGCCAGCATTGCAGTAAGCACCCCCCTGCCCGCCACCACCGAAGGTGTAAGCCCCGCTCGCACCGAAGCTGGGGACTTGCCCGCCTTGGCCTTACACCTTTTGCAGCAGCAAAGCCACGCTCTGGAAAATATTGGCACGGCCCTACAATTGATGGTAACCCGGCAGCAACAATTGGATCACCTGACCGATCAAGCCCGCGCTGCCGCTGAAGAAAATTCTCTATTACGTGAGGAAGTAGGAAAATTACGCCAGCAACTCTACGCCACCGAAGCCTTGCAGCAATCGGATCTTGAGCAATTGCGTACGTGGATGGGCCGCATAGTACGCACCCGTGCGTCCAACGTGTAGGGATGACAATATGAGGGAGGCATGGCCCCCCTCACGATATGTATGTTTAGAGCATTTTGCGTAGGCGAAATTTACTTTCGCCGTAAAGCGCCAGAATGCTTTAGATCTTCCGCAGTATTTCGCGGGTAGATTCGAGCATATAGTCAAATTCGGCAGGGCTGAGCCAGTGCTGGAAGGGGAAAGAGATCATGGTGTCGTAGAACAAGTCGGCATTGGGGCACTGGGCGGTACCCATGCCAATACGTTTATAAAAGTCATAACGGTCAAGCGGAATGTATTGCACCACACATTTGACCCCTTTTTCTTCAAACAAGCCCCGAATAAGCGCGTCGCGTTTTTCCATCCCACTGGTCACGCGGGCAGTGAGCAAATGATAATTGTGGCGTGAGGTGGACACCCGCTGGAATTCCAGTTCAGGAAAATCCGCCAGAGCGTCAATAAAGCGCAAGGCGCGTTCGCGTTTTTCGGCATTGATGGTGTCAATACGGTCGAGCAATTTGGCGCCCAAGGCGCATTCCACTTCACCCAAGCAATAATTGTTCGGCCACAGCATCTGCCCGTTGAGCATGGGCATATCCACATTGCCCATGGCGGGCTTCCAATAGTCGGGGCGCTCTCCGGCATAGGCGCAATGCCCATTGTGGCGCAAGGCGGGCACCAGCGCGGCGAGTTTGGGGTCACGCACATACAGCATGCCGCCTTCGCCGAGGGTGGTAAGGTTTTTGTGCGAATGGAAAGAAAAAATCGCCATATCGCCAAAGGAACCGCTTTTCACCCCGTCAATATCCGCACCAATACTCTGGGCGGCGTCTTCAATAACGGGGATGCCTCGGCTGCGGGCCAAAGCCATAATGGCGGGCATATCCGCCACATAACCGTAGAGATGCACCACCACAATGGCGCGGGTGCGGGGACTGAGCACTTTTTCAATGCTTTCAGCACTAAGCACACGGGTGTGCAAGTCCACATCGGCCCACACGAGTTTTGCGCCTTTTTTGGCGTAGGGATAGGCCGAAGCGGTAAAGGTGTGCGAGGGCATGACCACCTCATCACCGGGCTGGAAAGCGCAGAGCTGCGCGGACAATTCCAACGCGGACACGCCGTTCATAACGGCAAAGCACGTTCCCTGTGCCACACCTTGATAGGCGGCAAATTTATCCTGAAAGGCATGCATGTAGCGCGACTGGGTTAAGGGGTCGGCATTTTGCATAGCCTCCACCACAGTGGCGATTTCGTCTTCGGTGTAGCGCACAGCGCGACCGCTAAAATTAACCTTGATATCCATAATAGGCCTCATCCGACAAGGCCCAACAAAAGGTATACAAAAGCCTTTTGTTGGGCGCTCAGTGCGGGTTTATGCTTGGGTTAAGGCGGCGATGAGTTCTTCCATCACCTGCGGCGCTTTGTCATGTGAAATCTGACAGGTACCCGCATTGCGGTGGCCGCCGCCGCCATAGTTCAACAATAATTGACCGATATTGACTTTGGAACTACGATCCAAGATGGAAGCCCCCACCGCAAACACGGTATTTTGTTTTTGAAATCCCCACATGACGTGCATGGACAGGTTGCACTGCGGAAATAATGCGTACAATAAAAAACGATTCGCTACCCAGATAACATCCTGCGTCCGTAAATCCAACACGGCAAGGTTATTATAAACCCGAGTGCAGGAGGTCAACTGCTGATGAGCTTTTTCCTCATGGGCAAAATACAGGTCAGTTCTCTCCCGCACATGGGGCAAAGCCAAAATTTCTTGGATATTGTGATTGCGGCAATAATCAATGACTTCCAACATCAATTCATAATTGCTGATGGTGAAATCGTGAAAACGCCCCAGCCCCGTGCGCGGATCCAGAATAAAGTTGAGCAGCGTCCAGCCGGAGGGGTGCATAATGTCGTCTCGGCTATATTGGGCGGAATCCGCTTTATCCACGGCTTCCATAATTTCATCACTGACGCGGGGAAAGGTAGCTTTGCCACCAAAATATTCATAGACTACCCGCGCCGCTGAGGGGGCTTGCGGGTCCAAAATATATTTGGCGGGCAGCGCGGTTCCCCCCTCCTGATTACGCATTTTTTCCGATAGATGATGATCAAACACAAGATGTGCCTGGGGATTGTAGGGCAGATTGGTCGTAATATCCCCGTCACCAATGACGATGGCCCCGTCTTGCATATCCTTGGGGTGCACAAAGCAGATATCATTGATCATATCTAATTCTTTGAATAAAACAGCAGAAATCAGTCCGTCAAAATCGCTGCGGGTCACAAGACGAAATTTACGATTGCTCATGTGTTTCTCCTGTATGAAAAATCTTGTGCTTTCAATTTCCCGTGCCGTTACATCCGCTTAAAGCGAGCGATAACATTCTCACGTGTCAGAATCTTCTTGTAGTCCGGCCCCAGCATATTGCTGAGAGGACGTTCGTGCACAATGGTACCTTCATACAAGGCGTCATATTGGGCATCGCTCAGCTGAGTGCAAATACCCTTGGGCAGATTCACCCCTTGGCGGTGCATCATTTCCATAAAATCTTTATGTTCTTGGGGGTAGATGTCTTCTAACTGCGTGAGGGCGTAACAATTGGCAATGCCGTGGTGCATATGCAAAGCCACAGACAGCCCCGCCGACACCGGATGCACAACCCCCACAAAACCTGCGGCCATCCCGCCAAGATAGGAGGCGATCATCATCTTTTCCAGATTTTCTTCGCTCATCATATCGTCAGACAAGAAAATTTCTTTGCACAATTCCACAGCCTTTTGGGCCAGCGCGTCCACCACCACATTGCGGTAAGCGCCGCTCAGGCTTTCAAAGCAGTGCATGTAGGTATCAATACCCGTATAAAAATACTGGTCACGGGGGACGGTGCGGGTCAATTCTGGGTCAAGCATCACCTGATCAAACACCGTAAAGTCGCTGTTCATGCCTAATTTAAGATTTTTTTTCAGATTGCACAGTACGCACGTACGCGAACATTCCGCCCCCGTACCCGCCAGCGTGGGCAGTGCGATTTTATAAATTGCCGGATTTTTAACTAATTCCCACCCCTGATAGTCTTCAGCCTTACCAGGATTGGTGCTCAGATTCGCCACCGCCTTGCACGAGTCCATGGTGGCCCCGCCGCCCAGTGCGATCATACAACAGGGTAATTGGGGCGAAAAAGCGCGCACCTTAGCCGCCAGCACGTCTACAGCGTCGGTGGTGGGCTCGTC
>JAVVPD010000002.1:0-37063 GCA_036655975.1 Desulfovibrionaceae bacterium
GGATATGGGCTATTTCAGCGATGTGCAGGTGGCTGTTGAACCCGGAAATGTGCTGGTGTTCACCGTGGTGGAAAAACCCCGCATTGATAACATCATCGTGGAAGGTTCAGATAAAGTTTCCCAAGAAGATATCCTTGCCGCCATGGGGACTAAAACAGGGTCGGTGCTGAACGAAAAATTGCTGGTGGAAGACCTGCAAAAAGTGACCGATTTGTACCGCAAAGAAGGCTATTACCTTGCCAAGGTGGAGCATCGTATTGACGCGCGCGCCAATAATACGGGGGCTGTGCTGGTACTGAATGTGGCCGAAGGTAAAAAACTGTATATCAAAAAAGTGACGGTGGAAGGCCTTAAGCAGCTGAAGGAAGGGGACTTTGCCGACTATATGGCCCTGCGCCCCCGCAATTTGCTGTCATGGTTTACCGGCACGGGCGTATTGAAAGACGAATATCTGGAACGCGATTCCAACGCCATTGCCGCCTTTGGTTTGAATCAGGGTTTTGTGGATATTCAGGTTTCCGCGCCCAAAGTGGACTATAAAGAAGACGGCATTTATATTACCTTTTCCGTGGCTGAAGGGGAGCGCTATACGCTGGGCGACATCAAATTCGCGGGCGACCTGATCGTGCCCGAAGACCGCCTGCTGGAAGTCGTACAATTGGACAACCACAAGAAGAGTGAAAAATATTTCTCCTTGTCGGTTATGCAAGAAGACACCAAGCGCTTGACAGATTTCTACGGTGATGATGGCTACGCTTTTGCCGAAGTAGACACCAAGGTCATGAAGGACGAAAGTGGGCAGCCCGTTGTGAGCGTTGGCTACCTGATTGACAAAAAGAACAAGGTCTACATTCGCCGTACCACGGTGGAAGGCAACCTAAAAACTCGTGATAACGTCATTCTGCGTGAAATGCGCTTGGCTGACGGTGACCAGTACGAAGGGGCCAAGCTCCGCCGTTCCAACGAAAGGCTGAATCGCTTACGCTACTTCAGCGCCGTGGATTCGGAACTGGTGCCCACGGGGGTTGAAGACGAAGTAGACCTGAAAGTTAAAGTCAAAGAAACCAATACCGGCGCGCTTATGGGCGGGATTGGCTATTCCAGTTATTATGATGTCGGCATCACGGCCTCGTTGATGGAACGCAACCTGTTTGGTCGCGGGTATTGGGCGCAATTGCAGGGCTTTTTCTCGTGGCGGCGTACATCGGGCATGTTGTCCATTACCAACCCTCGCGTGAATGATACGGATCTGCTGGTTGGCAATGACTTGTACTATACCTACGATTATTGGGACGACTTCACCAAAGAAACCATCGGTGACACCATCCGCGTAGCCTATCCCCTCGGCGAATATACCTCCGTGGGTGCTGGGTACCGTTTGGAACGTTATAGCTTGTATAATGTGCGTGACTACGCTTCTCCCACCATTGCCGACTATAAGGGCACTAACTGGACCAGCGCCGTTCACGCCCGCATTACCCGTGACACCACGGATAACCGCGAACGCCCCTCCAAGGGTACCATTACCCGCTTGTGGTCTGAATACGGTGGCGGGGGCCTTGGCGGTAACGACAACTTTGTGAAAGCTATTGGTGATTGGCAGGGCTTTTACAGCTGGCGCCCCAACCATACCTTCCATGTGCGTGCGCGTCTGGGCGGGGTGTTTGAAAACACCAATAAAATTGTGCCGGTATTTGAACGTTTCTGGGTGGGGGGGATTGATACTATCCGTGGCTATAGCTACACCGACCTTTCGCCCCGTGATAGAAAGTACCGTGACCAGATCGGTGGTGACCGTATGGGCGTTGCCAATATTGAATATGTGTGGACCTTCCAGAAAGAAATGGGCCTTGCCCTTGTGCCTTTCTACGACATTGGCTTCAACACAGATTCCAAGTTCATGAATCCCGTGCAGGATTACTTGGCTTCTTCGGCAGGTCTTGAATTGCGGTGGCGTTCTCCCATGGGGGATTTACGCATAGCCTACGGTATTCCGCTGACCAAGGACTATGACGGCGAAAGACCTACGGGGCGTCTGGAATTCACCATGGGCCAATTCTTTTAAATCCTGAGCCTGTCTCTAAACAAATATATGCCCCTGCCGTTACTATCGGTAGGGGCATTTGCATATTGGCACCATTGATGCATGATACCGAATGAATATGCAAAATATTCCCCTTTGTTCCTTGTCTATATAATTTTTACAGGAATTTCGCATGGCACAGCCTAGCAACACTTCTGGGAAAACGTCATTATTTTGGCGTGTGCTTCCCGCTTTGGGTTTTATGCTTGCCCTATGCGTGCTTGTGGTGGCCGTTTACGACACGGGCTACAGTGCCCTGCCGCCCGCAGAAAAACGCTACACTGCCGCCAAGGAAGGGGTGCAAGCCCTGAAATCTGACGAAAAGCGCAGTGCCTATCGGGATCAGTGGTTGAAACTGGCCGACGAATTTTTCAGTATTTATCAATTAGATCCGCAATGGCCCAATCGTCCTGCGGCGCTCTATCTGGCTGCGGAAACCATGGAAGAATTGGCAAGCCGCTCTTTTGCCGCCCGCGATTATAAATTGGCGGTAGATCGGTATGAGCAGGTGGCCTTGAAACACGCTACGAGCCGCTTGGCCGACGATGCCTTGTTGCGCGCCGCAATTATTCGTGCCGAATATATGAAGGACATCAAGGCTGCGCTGCAATTGCTCAAACGTGTTCGCACGCAATATCCTCGTGGCGACATGGCGCCCAAAGCCTTAGAATTGGAAAAAGCCCTGCTTGAGCACGGCACCGTCCCCAAGGATGTGCTTCCCAGCGCCGGCATTGCCGATACCGGCAATAAAACCGCGCCCGCCGCCCCCGCCGTGCAAGCTGAAGACAAAAGCTCTAAGTCTGCCGCTGGTACTGATAAAAATCTTACGGGAAATGCGGCCTTGACCCAAGTGTCGTGGACAAGCTTGGATAAGGATCGGGTTCGCATTGTGGTGGAATTAGACCGCAATGCCGGCTGGCAGGCACGTATGCAGGAGGGCAATCAAGCCAAGGGCATTCCGGCGCGGATTGTGCTGGATATGACCAATACGGTACCCCAGACGCAGGTGCAGCCCGGCGCACGCGTGAAGGACAGCCTGCTCACTCGGGTGCGTGTAGATCACAGTAAAGTGGGGAAACCTAAGGCTGACAGTACCCGCCTGTGTTTTGATTTTAGCGCGGCACGGCGCTATGACGCACAAGTGGAGCACGATCCTTTTCGCATTATTTTGACGGTGGCCGCAGGGCGCGCGAGTCTGCCCAAGGGGGTTGGTTCCCGTGTAGGTTTTGCCGAAGTGGAGCAGCCCACGCCTCCCGCGTGTCCGCCTGTGGCGGAGCGTAAACGTCGGGTGCTCCACGTCGTCAGGGAAGATTCCGCCGGGCAAAGCGGCAAAGCCGATACCCGTGCGGGCGAGCGCAGCGCGGCTAGCCATGCCATGACGGGCGGGAGTATGGCGGAACAGCTGGGTTTGAGTGTGCAGAGCGTGTTTATCGACGCCGGACACGGGGGCAAAGATCCTGGCACCATCCATAACGGCATTGTGGAAAGGGACATAGTATTGGATATTTCGCGGCGTCTGGGGCGCTTGCTCGAAGCCAATGGTTTTGATGTGGAATATAGCCGTACCAAGGACATCGCAGTGCCCCTGAGCACGCGCACCCGCCTTGCTAATACCAAGAAAGCGGATTTGTTCGTGTCCATTCACGTCAATGCCAATGCTGATATGAGTGCCATGGGTTTTGAAACCTATTATCTGGATCTTGCCAGCAACACCCAAGCCGCGCGCGTTGCTACTTTAGAAAACGCCGCCAGTGACCGTAAATTGGGCGATATGCAGTCGGTATTGGCAGACATAATGCTGAACGCACGTACGCAAGAATCTCGGCGTTTGGCGTCGGATATCCGCCGAGTAACACTGTCACGCGTGGAGCGGCGGGGCTTCAACGTTAAAGATGGCGGCGCTAAAGCCGCTCCCTTCCATGTGCTTATCGGGGCGGGTATGCCTGCGGTGTTGGTGGAAGTGGGCTATTGCACCAATTCGCAGGACGCGCGCAAGCTGGCCAATGCTTCTTTCCGCCATGCCCTTGCCGAGGGCCTTGCCGAGGGCATTATGGCGTATCGGGATCGCCTTAAACAGCGAAATTCTGCGGAGACTGTCTTGACGCCCAAGTCCGAGAGTGCTATGAGATTGTTTAGAGATTTTTGATAGAATCTATTTAGGCATTTTGCGGTGCAGCGGATAATTTTTTTTTGATACATTGGGTACTCATGGCGGTGTCTGCGCGGGCTTTATGGCGGCGGAATATTTCCGTATTTGGACATCAGTCAGGCTAATTTCAATCCCGCAGAAGGAGATGTACAATGCGGAGAGTGTTTTTGTTGGCCATTGCGGCCGTGCTGTTGATGGCCAATGTAGCATTGGCAGAAGTGAAAATTGGTGTAGTGGATATGCAAGTTGTTGCAACTCAGAGCGATCCTGCCAAAGATGCCCAAACAAGAATGAAATCCAAATATGGCGCAGAACGCGACCAATTGGAAAAACAAGCGAAATCCTTGCAGTCTAAGGCCGAAGGCCTGAAGAACGGTAAAGATATCAGCGAAGACAAAAAGGTGGAATTTATCCGCCTGAAGCGCGATCTTGACGAAAAGACTCGTAACTTTGCTCGCAAGGTGGAACAGGACGAAGTTAAAATTCGTCAGGATATGGTTACCTTGGTGTTCCGTGCCGCTTATGAAGTAGCACAGCGCAAGGGCATCAACTTTATGGTTGACGTGACCGCTGGCGGCGTACT
Organism: Desulfovibrionaceae bacterium; assembly: GCA_036655975.1. Classification (GTDB taxonomy): domain Bacteria; phylum Desulfobacterota; class Desulfovibrionia; order Desulfovibrionales; family Desulfovibrionaceae; genus CASQEL01. The sequence goes on from JAVVPD010000002.1 coordinate 4,816, forward strand.
GTACGCTGATCAAAGCATGGACATGACCAAGGACGTGATGGCAGAAGTGAACAAGTTGTGGAAGTCTGGCGCTATTGAAGGCGCTCCCAAGAAAGGGAAGAAATAGCCTTTCCCCTCCTCTCCGCCATGGCGGGGAACGCTGAAAGATATTTGGTTTCCCGCCCTGTTTGCAGGGCGGGAAATTTTTTATTATGCCCAAAGGAAGGAAGTATGGACAAAAACGCTATTCAGATGGATATACAGCACATATTGCGGGTGTTACCGCACCGTTATCCCTTTATGCTGGTGGACAGAGTGACAGAATGTGTCGCGGGTTCACACATCAAGGCCTATAAGAATGTTAGCTTCAACGAACCTTTTTTTCAGGGGCATTTTCCCGACACGCCCGTCATGCCGGGCGTGCTCATTCTTGAAGCGCTCGCTCAAGCGGGAGCCTTGCTGGCTACAGCCGATATGGGCGATATTTCGGGTAAGTTGTTCCTCTTTACCGGGCTTGACGGGGTAAAGTTTCGCAAGCAGGTGCTTCCTGGTGATCAATTGTGCCTGGAGTGCTGCAATCTGCGTAAAAAAATGAATTTGTGTAAAATGGAGGCTAAAGCCTTTGTTGACGGTAAGCTGGCGGCAGAAGCGTCAATTACTGCGGCTATTGCAGACCGTTAGCGTGTTTTCTGCCCTCAATTGTCGCGCAATCTGCACAGGATGGGGACGCTTGAGGGCAGAACAGGAATTAGGCGGGGGTGATGGTCAGGGGAATGCAGTGCAAGCTGCGGCTGTTTTCCTCGGTGCGCCCTAGGGAAAAGTGCGTCGTCTGCCCCTTCCAGCCTGCCAGTGCAGCAATGCGTGGGGCAAGGGCCGCCATGTTAATGATGGGGTGGCGCTGAAACACTTGGGGCAAGCCGTAGGTTAAGTTGCACACGAGGCATTTTCCCTCGCGTTGGTGCAATTCAAAGGCCAGCTCCAGAGCCTTGGCATCACCCGAGCGGAAGACAAGGCGAATATCATACGCGCCGTCTTCCGCATCACCGTATAAAGCTTCAAAAAATTTGTCGGCAATGTCTGCGGGGAACAAGGCGTCTAGATCGGATTGCAAAAGAGTGATACCCATGCGCTTTTCCTTGGTATGGCTTGAAGTGTACGTGTTTATTATATAAGAATAGCCAAAGACCGTGCCTTTGTCCAGCAGGAGTTAGCGCAGAGTGTCTGTCAGCGTGAGCAGGCAATTCTGTAAGTGTTCGGGGAGGCTTACGGATGCCTGCGGAATTTTTTGTAGGTTGAAGGCCCCCAGCAATTGGTGGGGGGTACAGCGCGCGGGACGGGGCAGAAATCCTGCTCGGTATCCGAGATAGCCCACAATGGCCGTAGCCTGCACCCCCGCTTCACGCAGGGCTCCAAGGCTGAGGCTGGCGTGGCGCTTGGCAAGGCGCTCACCCGTGTGATCGAGCAAGAGGGGCAGGTGGGCATAGGCAGGTATGGGAGAGCCGAGGAGGGCATGCAGCAACATTTGCCGTGGGGTGGAAATACGGATATCATCACCGCGCACCACTTGGCTTACCCCCATAAGGGCGTCGTCTACGACCACGGCGAGCTGGTAGGCGATAACCCCGTCAGAGCGGCGCAGGGCAAAATCGCCGCCACAATCGTGCAGGCGCATGTGCTGCGGGCCTTGAATGCCGTCGATAAAGTCCACATGAGCTTCATCCGGACAGCGTAAGCGCAGGGTGGCCCTACGCCCCGCTTGTTCCTGTGCGGTGCGCTGGGCGGGGCTGAGGGAGCGGCAGGTATTAGGGTAGGGCGCCCCTGCATCACCCACATGGGGCGCAGCGGCGAGGGTACGCAATTCTTTGCGGGTGCAATAGCAAGGGTAGGTATGCCCTTGTCCGGTCAATTGGTGCAGGGCCGCAGCGTAGTATTCACTCCGCTGACTTTGCACATAGGGAGCGTGGGGGCCGCCGATGTCCGGCCCGTCATCCCAGTTAAGGCCCAGCCAGTGTAGGTCGCGGAGAATGGCCTCGGCAAAATGGGGGCGAGAGCGGTCTGGGTCGATATCTTCCATGCGGAGCATAATCGAGCCGTCGCCCGCGCGAGCCGCCAGCCACGCCAAGAGAAAAGCCCAAGCATTGCCCAGGTGCAGATAGCCTGTGGGGCTGGGGGCAAGCCGTCCGATGGGGGGTTTGCTGTCATTGGCGTGTTCAGTGTGCATGGCATAGCAAAACGCTTTGCGGGCGTGCTGTCAATATGGTATGGGAGTGTTCCTTATGGCTGTTTGGTATCTTTATTTGCTGCGCTGCGCTGATAAGAGTTTGTATTGTGGCATTACCACGGATATAACTCGCCGCTTGGCTCAACATAATGGGGAAAGGGCGGGGGGGGCCAAGTGTACACGGGCGCGGCGTCCGGTTGTTTTGGAAGCATGCGTGCCCTGTGCGGATAAAAGTACCGCGCTGAAACAGGAATTGTTGATTAAGAAATTGCCGCGCGAACATAAATTGTCTGCACTCCTTGCCTTGACTTCATAGGCAACTTTCCCCAAAGTAGGGTGTTTGACGCTTACCATATTTGACACCTTTGAGAGTTCATTCTCGTAACATATCTGTGCCGTTGGAGGCTCCTCCATGAGTGATTATAAAAAAACCCTAAATTTACCCGATACCTCCTTTCCCATGAAGGCCAATCTTATTCAGCGCGAGCCAGAAATGCTCAAGCGCTGGGAAGCTGACCGCGTTTATGACGCCATGGTGGAAGCCTCGGGGAGCAAGGGCACGTTCGTGCTGCACGACGGCCCTCCCTATGCGAACGGCAATATTCACATGGGCACAGCCCTGAATAAAATTTTGAAAGATATTGTAGTCAAGTCGCGCAACATGCAGGGCTATGCCGCTCGTTATGTGCCCGGCTGGGACTGCCACGGGCTGCCCATTGAACATAAAGTGGAATTGGAATTGGGCGAAAAAAAGAAAACCCTGCCCGCACACGCCGTGCGTAAGCGTTGCCGCGACTATGCGGCGAAATATATTGATATTCAGCGCAAGGAATTCAAGCGCCTTGGCGTTTTTGGTTCTTGGGACGAGCCGTACATGAGCATGGCCCCCAGCTACGAAGCCGCCACCGCCCGCGAACTCGCCAACTTTGTGGAGGCGGGTAATGTGGCTCGCAGTAAAAAACCTATTTATTGGTGCACCTCCTGTCGGACGGCGCTGGCAGAAGCTGAAGTGGAATACGCCGATCACGCTTCTCCTTCCGTCTATGTGCGTTTTCCGCTGAACGATTCGGGCTTGCGTAACATTTTTCCTGATGTCGATCCTTGCCGTGCTTATGTGGTTATCTGGACAACAACGCCGTGGACTTTGCCCGACAACATGGCTGTGGCCCTGCATCCCGACTATGAATACGCGCTGGTTGCTTTTGCGGGGGATTTTTATGTGTTGGCGAACGAACTGGTGGCAAGCTCTGCCAAAACGTTTGGCTGGGAGCACTATGAGCTTGTTGGCCTCACCACGGGCGCGCAATTGGAAGGTTTGAAGGCGCAGCATCCTTTCTACGACCGTGTGTCTCCGCTGGTGTTGGGCGATCATGTTACCTTGGACGCGGGCACCGGCTGTGTGCATACAGCTCCTGGTCACGGGCGCGAAGATTATGATGTGGCTTTGAAATATGGCCTCGATGTATACTCCCCGCTTGATGATGACGGGCGCTTTTTAGAAAGTGTACGTTTTTTCGCGGGCATGCATGTGTTTGACGCCAACCCTAAGGTGATTGAAAAACTTCAGGAAGTGGGGGCGCTCTTGGCGCAGGCAAAAATTACCCACTCCTATCCCCATTGTTGGCGGTGCAAAAGTCCGGTGATTTTTCGTGCTACCACGCAGTGGTTTATCGGCATGGAAAAAAACAGCTTGCGGCAGCGCGCCTTGGAAGCCATTCGTACAAAGGTGCGTTGGGTTCCCACCTGGGGCGAGGAACGCATTCACGCTATGATTGAATCCCGCCCGGACTGGTGCATTTCGCGCCAACGCCAGTGGGGGGTGCCTATTTTGGCCCTGTTGTGTGAGCGTTGCGGCGAATCTTGGAACGACCCCGCGTGGATGCGCGAAATGGCAGACCGCTTTGCCCAAAACGCCACGGGGTGTGACTATTGGTATCAGGCTTCTTTGGAAGATATCGTGCCCGCAGGCTTGGTGTGCCCGCATTGCGGCGGGACGCATTGGAAGCGCGAAAGTGATATTCTGGACGTGTGGTTCGATTCAGGCACCAGCTTTGCGGCGGTGCTGGAGCAGCGCCCCGAATGCGGTTTTCCTGCGGATCTGTATCTGGAAGGGTCGGATCAGCACCGTGGCTGGTTCCATAGTTCTTTGCTGGTGTCCGTGGGGACGCGCCAGCGCGCGCCCTATAAAACGGTGCTGACGCACGGCTATGTGGTGGACGGCGAAGGGCGCAAAATGTCCAAGTCCATTGGTAATGTCATCGCCCCACAACAGCTTATCGACAAATTTGGGGCCGAAATTTTACGCCTGTGGGTGTCCTCGGTGGAATACCGTGAGGATATCCGCATTTCAGACGAAATTCTTAACCGTCTGGTGGACGCTTATCGGCGTATTCGCAATACCTGTCGCTATTTGCTCGGCACTATCAGCGACTTAACGCCCGTGCGCTGTGTGCCGCTTGAACAGATGGAGTCGTTGGATCGCTACGCCCTTGATGTTGCCGCTAAGGCCCATGCGCGTATTCAGGAAGCCTATCAGGAATATGAATTCCATAAAGTATTTCATACCTTGCATAACTTATGCATTACCGATTTGTCATCGGTGTATTTGGATATTCTTAAAGATCGGGTGTATGCCTCGGGTAAAGATAGTCAGGCGCGTCGTTCCGCCCAGACAGCCGTGTGGCATATTTTGATGTTACTGGTGCGCGACATGGCGCCGGTGCTCAGCTTCACCGCTGAAGAAGTCTACGTGCATGTGCCCACCGCCTTAAAGGACTCTGCCGTGCGTACCGTGTTCGCGTTGCCGGAAGCTCAGGTAGAAGCGCTTGCGTTGCCTGAAAACCAGCGCGCTCTGTGGCAAGTGCTGCTGCAAGTGCGCGCCGCCGTCACTCGGGTGATTGAACCCTTGCGAAAGGACGGGGTGATCGGGCATTCCTTGGACACCCGCGTGACCCTCTTTATGGAAGACAGTCTCCGTGAACAGTGCGCTGCGCTGCACACTGACCTGCGCGCTTTTTGCATTGTGTCACAATTGGTGGTTAAGCCCATGGCTGAAAAAAATGCCCGCGCTATTGATGCGGAAGACGTGGCAGGTTTAGCCATTGATGTGGAAAAAGCCCAAGGCGCAAAGTGCGAACGTTGCTGGATTTACAGCACGGAATTGGGCACTGACGCAGAACACCCCACCCTATGCCCACGGTGTACTGCCGTGATACGCGGATAATATATGCGCTTGGGACTTCGCTACCGTATTCTCTGGAGCATTGCCGCTGTGGTTATTGTGTTGGATCAGCTCACCAAATGGTGGGCTGTGACCAGCATCCCCCAGTATCGCCCCATTACTGTTATTGCAGGCTTTTTTGATCTCGTGAATATCCGAAACCGGGGTGCGGCCTTCGGCTTTTTGAATCGCTCTGATATCGAATGGCAATTTTGGCTATTTCTTGCGGCAACCCTGATTGCGGCGTGGGCTATTGTTTCCCTTGTGCGGTCTGCGCGCCACGATCCTTTGCTTTTTGCGGCTCTCGGTTGTGTCATGGGCGGAGCTGTGGGTAATCTTATTGACCGGGTACGCTTTCGGGCTGTGGTGGATTTTTTGGATTTTTACGTGGGTATTTGGCATTGGCCGGCCTTCAATGTGGCGGATATCGCCATTTGTGTTGGCGCGTTCGGCGCGTGTTTGGCCATGTATCGAGCCCCGCGTGAACAAACTTTCGGCGTGGGGAAGGAGAAAAAGTCATGATGTGGTGGCATGTTGCCTTACTGGCTCTTCCCATTTTGCCGAATTTGTGGTCTATCTGGCATGTGCGTAATCATGAATTTGTTACGGAACAGGAAAAATCGCTTTGGTTTTTGTTGAATATTTTTGTGCCCGTTATCGGGGGAATTGTGTATATTTGTGTGGGGCGCAGGCGCGCCACGACCTCTCAAAGTTAACATAGGGTGGAAACCATGAATAAAAAAATGCTTACAAGTCTTGTACTGGCCGTGGGAACCTTTGGACTGACAACAGGTTGCGTTAAGCAAAATGAATACGACGCCCTGCAATCCCGTGTCCAGCAGCAGGATCGGCAATTGCAGCAATTGCAGCCCGCACAGGCGGACTCGTGGGCGCAGATGCAGTCCATGCGTCAGGAATTGAACGCCGTTAAAGGCGCTATGGACGATCTGCAACAGGCTGGTGGCGCGCGCGCCTTGGTTGATAAGGTCAACCGTCACGATACTGCCTTGCGGCAGGTGGAAAGTTCGCTCGCCATGGATTTGCACTTGAATGACCCTGCCGCTGTTCCTGCCCCTCCTGCCGTGGGTGAAGCGCCCGCAGCGGGTACGCCGCAAGCGGGTATGGGGATGGTGAGTCCTATGCCCGCCACTGGAACCATGGGGGTAAGCCCCCAAAGCACCGTGGCAAGCCATGCACCGCAGGCCCAAGCCGCACCCGCCGCACCCGTTGCCCCCGCGCCCCGTAAGGACATGGCAACAGCACTGTATGATGCGGGCCTTGCTGCCTATAATGGTCGTAAATATCAAGAAGCCCAACGTTCTTTTTCAGACTTTACCAAGAATTATGCCTCAAATAAAAATATATCCGCAGCCTATTTCTATCTCGGTGAATGCAGTTTTCAGCGGAATCAATTCGCTGATGCCGCTTTGTCCTATGACACTGTGATCACCAAATACGGGAGCAGCGCCAAGGCGCCTTTGGCCTATCTGAAACAAGGCATCGCTTTTAGTAAATTGGGGCAGAACGCTGCCGCCAAAGCGCGGATGCAGGAATTGATCAAAAAATATCCCACCAGTGCTGAAGCCGCACGCGCCAAAACCTTTTTGAATGACAATAAGTAATTTGCTTTCGGGGGAGCTTTTGCCTCCCCCGAAAATTTGCTCGTAGAGGTGCATATGGAACAGGTGAAGACAGCGTTGACAGAGGATTGTCTGGAAGTTCAGTTGACTTTTCCCCCTGAAATTTCCAACGAACCTCTGGTGTGTCACTTGGTGCGAGATTATAATCTTACCTTTACCATTTTAGCTGCCCGCATTACGCCCCGCAAAGAAGGGCATTTAACCCTTCAGTTGATCGGTCAAGCGGAAGATATTCAAGCCTCCGTTGATTTTTTAAAAACAGAGGGTGTGAAGGTTACGGGTATTGCACAAAAAGTTATCAGGCACGACGATGTATGCATGCACTGTGGTACGTGCACGGCCCTGTGCGCGGCTAAGGCTTTGCGTGTAGACCCCCAAAGCCGTCTGGTTTGTTTTGATGTGCAGCAATGCACGGCTTGCGGCCTGTGTGTACGGGTGTGCCCTGTGAGGGCCATGGTATTGCAAGTGCAACAGGGGAAATTATAAATATTGAGCAAAGGATTGCCCCATGATGCGTGATACTGAGCAAACGCTGTCGGTTGCTGACCAAGTACAGGCAGATTCCGAATTGTACAAACGCCTGAGCACTGAAATGCGCCAGGGTTTGAAACAAATTTATTCGCAAATTTCCCTCGCCTCCACCATGGACATCGATCAAGCCCCTGCGGCTACCGATGATCTTTTTCATGAAGCTTCCACGCAACTTTCTGCCGTGCTTTCCGCCACAGAAGAAGCCACCGTACACATTATGGACGTGGTGGAAAAACATCTGGACATGCAAGAGGAAAGTGAAAGCATCATCAGTGCCCTTAAAGCAGGCTCTGCCACACCTGAACAGCTTACGCGGCTGGCTGAAATCAACCTTGCCCTCGGGACTGACCTGACAGAAATTATGACCAGCCTCAGTTTCCAGGATATCACTGGGCAGCGAATCAAAAAAGTGGTCAGTGCGCTGACCCGCATTGAAGCCACCGTGCTGGAATTGTACCTTTCCTCAGGCCTGATTATCAAAGGCCGTGAGGCTAATCCCCGTAAAAATATTGATGAATTGCATTCCGAAGCCCAAGAGGCTGTGCAAAAACTCAAAGTGCCTCGCCCCGACCTCAAAGGGCCGCAGCAAGGCACTTCTCAAGCCAGTATTGACGATTTATTGTCGCAATTGGGCTTGGATTAGAGTATTAACACTCAGGCCCAGCACTCAGGCCAATTCTCAGGTTAGACGGCTTTTTTAGCGGCCTCAAGGGCTTTATCATACTGGGGTTCGTTGCCGAGTTCACTCACGATTTCAACGTAGGTGACAGTGCCTTTACGGTCGATAACAAATACGGCGCGGCCGAGCAGGCGTAATTCTTGAATCAGAATGCCGTAATCTTTACCGAACGCGGCCTCTTTATAGTCGGACAGGGTTTGTACGGCACTCACATGCGCCGCACCGCACCAGCGGGCTTGGGCAAAGGGGAGGTCGCAGCTGACGGCGATGATGGAAATATCGGGGGAAAGGGCGGCAAGTTCCTGATTAAAACGCCGCACTTCCATGTCACACACGCCGGTATCCAGTGACGGGACAGTCACAACAACGACAACCTTGCCCGAAAAATCTTTTAAGCTGCGCGGGCTGAGGTCGTTGGCGCATAGGGTAAAATGTGGGGCTTTGCTGCCAAGGGCGGGGACAGTGCCTTCAAGGTGCAAGGGATTGCCATGCATGGTGATTGTATTCATACGCGACTCCAATGATGGTAAATGGTGTAATTGCTATTAGGTACCAGTTGCCCCATATCTTGTCAATAAGTGGAAGTGGTTCCTGATAGAAAAAGAGAAAGGTGCTGTGGAATTTTGGGGCACTCAGCGCTTGCCTTTTTTGGCGCGTGGGTATACAAAACCCCTTTGCCGCTCCATATCCGGTGGACTGGCGGAATAAACAGTTGGTCTTGTGAGAGCAGGCTCTTGCATAAGCTCCCCTGAAAGTATTTTCAATCGTACTTGCTCGGTTAACGAAATGTCAACCCCCAAGTACGGCGAGCAGGCTTCAATGGGAGGCCATGACCACTGTTGTGAGGCACCTGCCTTCTTACTTGTATTTTCACTAATTTCCATATACGGAGGAGCCATCATGAGCAGAGAATGTGATTTCTGCGGTAAAAAACCTCAGGTCGGCAATCTTGTGAGCCACTCGAACATCAAGACCAAACGCCGCTTCAATCCTAACTTGCAAAAGGTTCGCCACCAGTTTCCTAACGGAACGGTGTGCACATTGCATGTTTGTACGCGTTGCATCCGCTCGGGTGCGGTGGTGAAGCCTCTGGTGAACAAACAAGCCTAGAGTCTTTCAACTTTGAAATGGACAACATTTCAAAGTTCCTGTGGGCAAGTTTTAGCAGGCACATGTTTTTGTAACCCCGATAGGTTTTTCCTGTCGGGGTTATTGGCGTTGAGAAACAGTAAACTGATAAAGTGTAAGGGGAGCTATGACGCTGTTTCCACAAGCCCAGAATTTTCGTTATGTGCGGGTGCTGTCGCGGCAGGGCGTGCGCCAAGGTATGACAATACGCCGTAGAAGTCGTAAAATTCCCCGCTATTGGCAAAGGGTGGATACGTGCACCGCCGTTCTGCCCTCCAACCACACCTTGCGGCTGTGGGCGCTGGTGCTGGAAGCGCGGAATATTCCTTTTCTCCAATTGAGTGTGGGGACACGCCAGCAATTATACGTTCCCCCGCTGTGGAGCGCCGTTGCCCGCCACGAATTGCAGGCTTTTCATGAAGAAGGCGTGCGCCCGTGGCCGCTGCGCGGGGCTGCTCCCCACGCCAGTGGCAATTGGGCGGTGCTCGTGTTTGTGCTGTTGATTCTTTGGCACGGCACTGTGGCTTCGTGGTGGAACGTGCCAAGCTTCCTACCGCGTGCCGCACAACAGTTTTTTACCGTGCTGTCAGGCCAAGCTGCCAGTCTTGGGGCTTTGGATGCGTTTAAAATGTGGTCGGAAGGAGAGTGGTTTCGGGCTATTACCGCTCTGACCCTGCATGCCAGCAGTCAGCATGTGTTAGGGAATATGGCCTTCGGGTCGCTCTTTGTCACCTTGCTCTGCCGCCGTGTGGGCCTTGGGTGCGGTCTGTTGCTCGTGGTGCTGGGGGGGGCTTTGGGCAATATCTGCAATAGTGGTTTTCGAATGTACCAGTCGGGGGCCTTTGTGAGCATCGGCTTTTCCACCGCGCTTTTTGCCGCGGTGGGTGCCATGGCGGGTTCCTTGGCTCTAGCGCAGATTAGAGTGGACCGCCGCAAAGCTTTTGTGCCCTTGGCGGCGGGGGGAGCTATTCTCGCTATGCTCGGCGCGGAAGGGGAACATTTGTACTACATGGCGCATATTTTTGGCTTACTGTGTGGTTTTAGCCTCGGCGCAGCCAGCCAATGGCTGGAGAATCGTCATCCTGTGACGAGCTTCCTGCAGGCTGTGTGCGCCGTGCTGGCCCTGCTTCTTGTGGTGCTGGCGTGGCAGTGGGCGGTATAAGCGGGGAAAAGCCGGGTACTCGGTGCCCTAAAGCATTTTTGATTCCAGACGCTCCCTCCGGCGCGTTACGGCGAAAGTACATTTCGCCTACGCCTACGGGGCGGGCGACGGTTCTCGTCGCCAGAGCATTGAGCTATTTTCAATAGCAAAATGCTCTAAAAATACTGTGCCAGAGCTTTCACCAGTACGAAGGCACCGACCACAAGGCAGATAATCCCAATGGCAAGGCGCAGTATTTTTGCACTGGTGCGGCGGGCCAGACTGGTGCCTACCAGAATCCCCGTCACCTCGGCAACAGAGACGGGCAGGCCCACGGCAAAGTTGATGGTTCCGTGCAGATAATTGCTGAGGCTCCCCGTGAGGGCGGTGGCGATTTGATAGGGCATAGCACAGACAATGCCCACAATAGGCTGAAACCCCAGTATAATCATAAAGGGGATGGACAGCACTGGCCCCCCAACGCCCGTAAGCCCCGCGACAAAACCCGTGCACGCGCCGATACCGAATAAGAGTTTGGTGCGGTGGGGGGAGGTGGGCGCCCACGGTTTTCCCAAAGCGGTGCGGGGGCGCAAAGCATTGCAGCCAGCGAATAAAATGACCAAGCCGAGAATGCAGTTCAGGGGCGGCGCGGATACATAAATATTGGCCCACGCGCCAAGGGCGGAGAAAATCCCCCCACCGAGGCTCAGGGGCAGGGCCATACTCCAATCAATACCGCCGTTACGCTGAAAACTGATTGTGCCGCTGATGCCCACAAGGATGAAGCTGAACAGGGCTGTTGCCATGGCTTCATGGGTGGGCAAGCCGCCGAGCATGGCAATACCCGGGATAAGCAATATGCCGCCAATGCCCGTAATACCGACCAATAGGCCCACGAGTGCCGCTAAAAATAACAGCGATATGAATTCCATGTTGTGCCTGCATGTACGAAGGAGTGTACGTTATTTATGTTTTTGGATTTTGCGGAACACAGTACTGCGGTTGACTTGAAAGAGGGTGGCTACTTTTTGAACGGATCCGTGCACTTCCAACGCTTTGAGCAAAAAATCTCTTTCCAGTTCAGCAACAATATCGCGCAGCGGCCTTTGGCCGGTCATGATGTCTTCACTATATTCTGCCTCATGGGAACCAAGAATATGTGGCGGTAAATCGCGGGGTGAAATGTGCGCCGTGTTTTTGGTAATAACGAGACTGTGAATAACATTTTGGAGTTCGCGCACATTCCCCGGCCATGTGTAGCGGCACAAACAGTCTAAGGCTATGTCCATAAAGGCCATAGTCTTTCGGTATTTACCTGTGTACATCTTTAAAAAATGGTTTGCAAGCAAGCGCACGTCTTCACTGCGCTCCCGCAAGGGGGGGATATTTACGGTGGCTACATTGAGCCTGTAGTATAAATCGCGTCTAAAGGTGCCGGCTTCGACATTTTCCTGCAAATTTCTGTTGGTGGCGGCGATGATCCGCACATCCACCTTGCGCGGGCTGGAAGCGCCCACGCGCATGATTTCTCCGTCTTGCAAGACGCGGAGCAGGCGGGTTTGCATGCTGAGGGGCAGTTCGCCCACTTCGTCCAGAAAAATGGTGCCCCCATCAGCAATTTCAAAATACCCGGCCTTGCCCTTGCTGGAAGCGCCGGTGAACGCACCGGGCATGTAGCCGAACATTTCCGATTCGGTCAGGGTTTCAGAAATGCCGCCGCAATCTACTTTGAGCAAAATTTTGTCTTTACGGGGGCTTTGATCGTGGGTCAAACGGGCGAATACGTCTTTGCCCACCCCCGTTTCGCCGAGCAGGAGCAATGTAGCGTCTGTAGCTGCAAAACGGTGTAATAATTGTACAACTTCGTGCATTTCGGGGCTAGCATACACAGGTTCAAGTACCCGCGATTGTTCCCCTACAATATAGGCCAATTGGTCATGAAATTTATTGATGAGTTCTTGTTGCTCCGCCACTTGATCATTGAGCTGACTGAGCATGGTGATGTCGCGGGCGAAGGTGACAACAAGGCAAATATTCCCCGTTTCATCAAAAACGGGGAAACCGGACAGGACGAGCTTCTTCCCGTTTTTTAATTGCTGTACGTGGATGAGCGGCTTCCCCGTTTTTATAATTTCGGGGTTGAGAACTTTATCAAAAACGCCTTCTTGCACCAAGGCACGGACGTTTTTGCCTTGCAGCTCGTTTTGGGTAAGCCCTGTCAGATGCTCATACATGCGATTAACACGTAAGGTGTTACCCTTATAATCGCTGATGTAGATGCCGTCTGACAAGGCGTCCAGAATATGTTCGAAGTATTTATACAGTATGTCCATGCGTTCTTGAGGGTAAGCGTAATGAAACACCAGCGTAGGTGTTACGCCTATGCCCCCCTTTTGTCAAATAAATGTAGTATCCTATTGTTTTACGTCTATTTGGGCATGACTAATCTATCCCCCAATATTTCTCGGGCAAGGTCAGACAAGTCGTGCAGGCTTTTTGTGCTTAAGGCCACATCATCCATGGCGCAGGTGCGGTTTAAAAAGGTATATTTTTGGGTGCCGAGGCGGTGATAGGGCAGCATTTCATAATTTACTTGGCTGAAAGGCTTGATGTATGTGGCAATGGCGCGCACGGATTCGGGCGTATCGTTAAAGCCCGGAATTAAAGGTGTTCGTGCCAGTACGGGGATATGGGGGAATGTGCTGCACAAGTTTGCAAAATTTTCCAATATCTTGGTATTGGGGCGTCCGGTGAATTTTTCGTGTTGGGCGCTGTCCATGTGTTTGATGTCAAACAGCACGGTAGACAGGTAGGGGGCGACTTCTTCAAAGGTGGACCAAGGAACCATGCCGCAGGTTTCAATGGCCGTTTTGATACGGCGCTTGCGGGCTTCGCGCAGAAGGGCAATGGCAAAATCTTTTTGCAACAGGGGTTCACCCCCGGAAAGAGTCATCCCCCCACCGGAGCGGCGATAAAAGGCAGAGTCTTGTTCCACCGTATGCAAGATATCGTCTACACTGCGTTCCTTCCCGTATATGAGCAAACCTTGCGAGGGGCAGGCCGCTGCACAGGGCATAGTACAATCTGCACACAAGGTGCGGTCAATACGTATTGTCTGGTCGGCATTGGCGCTGATGGCGGCGCGGGTGCAAATTTCAACGCAGCGCTTGCATTTATTCAGGCTTAGGCAGCGCCCTGCGTTGAAGGCCAGTTCCGGTGTGCGTACCTGTGATTCGGGATTACTACACCACGCACATGACAGGGGACAACCCTTCAGAAATACAATGGTGCGAATACCAGGGCCGTCATGCACCGAATATTTTTGCACATTGAATACGGTGCCTAGCACTTTTTTGTCTTCCAGTGAACCCATGGCGTACCTCAGTGGCAGAAAGTGTTAAGGGCGTGCTTTCCCTCCGTGAGGGGGAAAGCACGCCCCATAAAGAGGAGAAGTGTGACTTACAGTGAACCGTGACCCGTGCGGGCGATAAGGTCATTTTGCAGATCGGGGGACAGGTCTACAAAGTAGGCGCTGTACCCGGCAATGCGGACGATCAGGTTCCGGTATTTTTTGGGATCCTTTTGGGCTGCCACCAAGGTTTGCTGATTGATGACGTTGAATTGCACATGCCACAACTTCAGGTCGCAGAAGGTGCGGATAAAGGCTACCAGCTTTTCTGTCCCCTGTTCCCCTTCCAAGCATTTGGGGGTGAATTTGATGTTGAGCATACGAGCGGCGCGGTCGCGCATACCCATATTTTTGGAATTGTAGTTGGACAGGAGAATAGCGGTGGGGCCGTTCACGTCCGCGCCGTGCGAAGCGGAAGAACCGTCGGACAGGGGCGTCCACGCCTTACGACCGTTGGGGCTGGCGGAAACAACCTTGCCGAAAGGCACATGGGAGGTAAAGGGCACATAGCGTACATCGTTATGCATGCCCAGTTCTGCGCCGTATTTGGCCCCGTATTCTACGGACAGGCGGTCAATGTCACGACCGATGCTGTCGGCGAACAGGTCGTTATTGCCGTAGCAGGGGGCGGAGCGGAGCAATTCTTGAATATCTTCATAGCCTTCAAAATTGTGTTCCAAGGCCGTGAGGATCTGCTTCATGGTCAGCTTTTTGTCTTCAAATACCAATTTTTTGATAGCAGACAGGGAGTCGATAACCGTCCCGAAGCCCATGTATTCAAAATACCCAAGGTTTATGCCTTCAGGGATGTCCACTTCGTGCAGATCCATGCAATGTTTCATGCACAGGTCGTGCAGGGCTGAACCCATGGGTTGGGCAAAGTGTTTGGCCCGCAAATGGATGATGATGTATTGCTGGATGAAGGCGGCGCGCAAGAACAGCATGTGCTGATTCACATAGGCCTGCCAGAATGCGTCCCATGTTTTGAAGGAACAGGGATCGCCTGTTTCCAAACCCAACACCTGTTCGCCGTATTTTTTCATGCGACCGTTGTAGAGCACGGTTTCCAGAGCAGCGGCAAAGTTGATGTAGGCCCCGCCGGAGGTGTAGGTATCGCGGTTAGGCATACGTGCTTCGGTGCAGCCGGATACGGCGTAATCCAAGGCTTCGGCAAAGGTTGCGCCCTTGGACACATACAGGGGGACGACTTCTTCGTCATTGATCAACTTGGGGAAGCCTGAGCCGTCTTTAATGGTTTCGGCCACGTCCCAGATATAGCTTTCGGGCGCGCCAGAGTGGATGCGGGCCGCAAGGTCCGGGTAGTGCAAGGGGAATTCCCGTTTGGACTTCAAAATCAGGTGGGTCAATTCGTTGGTGGCGTCATAGCCTTCGGGGGTTTGCCCGCCAACGGTCACCGCTTCCCAGTGGGCATAGCCTTCGTTGAAGGCCCCACCGGTGGGGGAGATATACATGTCGATAAATTCGGCCATACCCACCCACATACATTCCAGCAATTCAATGGCGGCGTCTTCGGTGATGATGCCGGCTTCCAGATCTTTGATGTAGTAGGGGTAGAAGTATTGGTCCATACGCCCGTTGGAGATGGTTGTACCGGTCTTTTGTTCCAGGCGCGAGAACATCTGCACAAACCACTGGCTTTGCGCGGCTTCATTGAAGGTGCGGGCAGGATGCGCGGGCACGTATTCAGCGATTTCGGCCATTTTGAGCAATTCGGCCTTGCGCGAGGGATTTTTTTCCTGAGCAGCCATTTCGCGTGCGAGCACGGCGTGGCGTTTGGCCCACAGAATAATGGCATCAGATACGATGACAATGGCTTCAAGGAAAGGTTTCTTTTCGCAATTGTCCTTGGGGCTTAGGGGATCAAGGGCGGCGAGCTTTTCTTGCGCTTCTTGCTTTAAGCCATTGAAGCCGCGTTTAAGCACCTTTTCATAGTCGTGCACCCATTGGATGGACGAACGGAAGGACGAAGTTTCGTTGACCACAAAGCGGGAAATCAGCCCTTCAGGATCATCATAGGTCAACTTATGCACTTCGGGGGGCAGGGCGGCGTTCAGGGCTTCGTGATAGGTTTTGCCTTTCCAATAGGGGGCAATCTGTTCCACCACGATGGCTGCGTCTTCTTCGGTGATAAAGGCGGGAGACTGTTGACGGGTGGGCAGGTCGCGCACGGCGATATCCAAAAAGTCACCGTCCAATTCGGGGTACAGAATACCGTAACGACCGTTGCAGCCTGCACGACCGAGCAACAATTGGTCTTCCTGCACATACACACTAATATTCTGTGCAATGTGCATCAATGCTTTGGCCCAGCGCAATACTAAGGGTTGGCCTTCCGTTTGCTGCATGGATTGGGTGAAGTACAGGGCGCGTTCAATGTCGATACGCGGTTTTTGACCTTCAAAACGTTCCAGCAAGGAAAAGACGCGTGCATGGGATTTACGATAGCGGTCTTCTTTTCCGTTAATTTTGTCGTCAAGGCGTTGTTCTTGAGTAGACTTGCAGTCACAAAGTTCATAGGAAGACATAATGGGGGCTCCTTAGCATAAATTGTAGGTACGGTTAGCGGATTGCCGCTCTGCTTTTCTTATTGCATTTGCTATGCCACTATAGTTAATTATATGTTTTAATAGTATGTTTTTACTAATTGATAATAGGAATACATAGGCATGCCCTGAAACCTTTGGGAGCGACGCAAATTTGCGACACAAAGAGGGCAAAAGGCATGCGGGTGGCAAAAACACGGCGCAAATTTGCGACTATGCCGGAGTATTGCCGTGCTTGTGGGGGGCGGTTGCGGCTTGGGGAAGTGAGGAAATTATAGGGGGCTAGAAGTTATATGCTTCTTTTCACAAGCGCTTAGCGCTGTTCCGCCCCTTTGCGCACGTGATGTCGCAAATTTGCGACATCACCACCGGAGCCGAATATATCAAGAATAATTATTAATATGTAACATTATAATATTATTTACTTTAAAAGTTTTTATGTTGCAAATGCGATATTTTTTTGTGGCACACAACATGCAAGATAAAAATATCACAATACCGATACGGGCTTTTGCGCTGCGTGGGGCGGCAAGGGTTGTAATACTGATAAGCACTTGTAACATGGGAGAAGCATATGAAAGTTGCACTGTTGGCAAAAACAGTTATGCCCATGATCGGTATTATGCTGATTATCCTATGATCATTACCTATATGCCTGAAGTTCCCCTGTTCTTTTTGTCTAACAAATAAACCTGAGGAGTACCTGTTGTGAACATTATTGACTTTCGTTTTCGGCCGAACACCCCCGAAATTATTGATGGAATTAAGAATAGTTCTATGTTTAAGGCTGCTTGTAAAGTCATCGGCTTTGACAAGCGTGTGCCCCAAAGCCTTGAAGCAATAGTGGAAGGCCTTGACCAGCGGGGGGTGAAACTTTCCGTTATTACCGGGCGTGATTGCGAATGTACCTATGGTTTTCCCGCCAACAACCCGTCGGTATTGGCCTTTTGCAAGGCCTATCCGGAAAAGTTTGTGGGCTTTTGGGGCATTGATCCGCACAAAAAAATGAAGGCCGTGGAAGAAATTGTGCGCGTGACCAGCGAATACGGTATGCGCGGCATTGCCACTGACCCCTACCTCGCGCATTTGTCTCCCTGCGACGCGCGTTTTTATCCTATTTACACCAAGTGTGCAGAATTAAAAATTCCCGTGTTCATCACCATGGCCCCCCCTCCACAGGTTCCCGGTGCCGTCATGGCTGATGTGGATCCCCGCCATGTGGATATCGTAGCCCGGGATTTTCCGGAATTGACCCTGATTATGAGCCACGGCGGCTACCCCTATGTGAATGAAGCCGTGTTTGCGTGTATGCGTAACGCGAATGTTTATATGGATATTTCTGAATACGAACAGGCCCCCATGGCGGATGTATATATTCAGGCCATGAATAGCTGTATTGCCGATAAGGTGTTGTTTGCCAGCGCACATCCTTTTGTGGAGCAGGCTGAATCCATTGAAATATATAAAGCTATGCCACTGAGCGCGGAAAATCGCGAAAAAATATTCTACTCCAATGCCTGTCGCGTACTGGGCTTGAACAGTTAGAAAAACGTGTCCTTGCGTGTGTGATATGTATAGTTCTTTACGGTCGTATCCGTGCGGATGCGGCCGCCATTTTAAACGCCATTATTAAGGATATCTTTATGGACAACGTTGGGCAAAAAAAGTTATTGCGCCGTGTAGCTTTTGCAAGTGTGGTCGGAGCAACCATTGAATGGTACGATTTCTTTTTATACGGAGTTATCGCGGGTATCGTATTTAACAGGTTTTATTTTCCGGCTGACGATCCCACGATTTCCACCATGCTGGCATACACGACTTTTGCGGTAGGTTTTGTTACCCGTCCGCTGGGGGGCATTGTTTTTGGGCATTTTGGCGATAAATTGGGCCGTAAAAGTATGTTGGTTATGACCCTGATGATTATGGGGGGCTCCACCGTGCTGATTGGTTGCGTGCCTACCTATGACCAGATCGGCATTGCCGCGCCTTTATTGTTGCTGTTTTTGCGTATTATCCAGGGTATTGGCCTGGGCGGCGAATGGGGCGGTGCGGTGCTTATGACCTTTGAATATGCCCCCAAGGAAGAGCGTGGTTTTTACGCAAGCTTACCGCAAATCGGTTTGGCTATCGGCTTGTGCCTCGCTGCGGGGGTTGTCGGGCTGTTGTCCTTTGCGTTGACAGAAGACCAATTCCTCACCTGGGGTTGGCGTGTGGCTTTTATCCTGAGCATTGTCATGCTGGGGGTGGGGACATACATTCGTTTGCATGTGGCAGAAACGCCGGAATTTCAGAAGGTCAAAGAAGAAAATAAGCAAAAAAGTAAAGACACCAGCATCCCCATTGCCGATATGTGGAAAAACTTTAAAGGCAATACCATTGCCGGCATGGGGGCACGGTATATTGACGGGGTATTTTTCAATATTTTTGGGGTATTCTCAATCAATTACCTGACCCAACATGTGAATATTCCGCGCACGGAAGCGTTGATGGGGGTCATGTTGGCGGCGCTTGCCATGTGCGTGACTATTCCGCTGTACGGAATGCTTTCTGATAAAATAGGCAGGGCGCGAACCTATTTTTGGGGTAGTTTAGTGTCTGGCGCGGTGGCTTTTCCCGCGTTTTGGGTGCTGAACAACAGTGGGGGCAGCATTCCGCTGGTGTGGCTGGCGCTGATTATTCCTTTCGCCATTTGTTATGCCTCGGTGTACGGGCCGGAAGCGGCGTTGTTTTCCGACCTATTCCCGGCGCGGGTGCGCTACACGGGGATTTCCTTCGTGTACCAATTCTCGGGAATTTTCGCCAGTGGCCTGACGCCCATTATTGCGACGGCACTTTTAGCCTACAACGGGGGCGATCCTTTCTATGTATGTTTATATGTGCTGTTTGCGGGGCTGGTGAGTATGTTCTCGGCCCACTGGATAGGCAAACATGCGGCAGACAGTGAAGCTGCCAAAGAAGACACTCCCACTGGCCCGCGTAAGATGTTTGTGCGGGCCTGTGGGGAAGAACGGCGTTTAGTGGGGTAAGTCCTGCGGATCTTCGTCAACGTAGGTTTGGCTGATTTTTTGGAAGGTATCCTGCACTTGCACAAAGGCGTCTACCAGGATGGGATCGAATTGGGTGCCGCGCCCTTCATAAATAATGGTGCAAGCGGCGCTGTGATTCATGGCGGGTTTATAAACGCGTTTACTGACCAAAGCGTCGTATACGTCTGCAAGGCTCATAATGCGGGCGGGCAGGGGGATTTCTTCGCCGGAAATACCGCGTGGATAGCCCTGACCGTCCCAGCGTTCGTGGTGCCCATAGGCAATTTCACGGGCGAGCATCAAAAAAGAATTGCGGCCTAATTTGCGTTCGGCGGCAGCAAGGGCATCGCGCCCGCGCGTGGTGTGGAGTTTGATTTCTTCGTATTCTTCATGGGTCAAGGCCGTAGGTTTCAGCAGCACGGCGTCGGGGGTGCTCACCTTGCCAACATCGTGCAAAGGTGCGGAAAGATATAAAGATTCTAAGGTACGCGCGTCAAATTTATGCAAGTGGGTGGCTAAGGTTCGCACATAGTTTTGGGTGCGTTTGATGTGCCCACCGGTTTCTGGGTCGCGCCACTCAGCAAGGGTGGCAAGAGCGGTGATGGTGACTTCTTGGGTGAGAATCAATTCACTGGTGCGCTCGTGAACCAGCACGTCTAAACGGTCACGGTGGCGCTTAAGCTCCAATTGGTTTGCAATGCGGTTGATCAATAAGGAGGTGCGGAAAGGCTTGCTCACATAATCTACCGCCCCAAGGTGCAGGCCCCTCGCCTCGTCCGCCATGTCGCTTTGACCGGTGACGAAAATAACGGGGATATCATGCGTTTGGGGGGCTTGCTTCAGCAGACGGCAGACTTCATACCCGTTCATACCGGGCATCACTACGTCCAATAAAATTATATCAGGCGGCGTGGCAGATTTTGCTAATTTCAGGGCTGTTTCCCCATTGAGGGCAAACATGATGATATATTTATCTTTAAGTGATTCGGCAAGGATTCTGATGTTCTCGGGGGCATCGTCAACAATAAGAATGCGGCTATGCGCGATATCATTCATAGTGATGTATATCCTGCACTGGTACAGCCGTGCCCTTGCATGTTTCGGGATGACGCTCGCGGTTAGGATTAATTTTTTTGGGCATGCTTGAGGCTAGCGTGAGCGAGGGGGTTTACTAAGGATTCACCCAAACGCACGAGCAATGCGCTTTGTGCTTTTACCAAGCTTTCATAGCTGAGACCCGCAGGCTGGTGTTCCATGAAATTGCCCTGTGCAGCGATTTTATCGTTCACGGTACGCAATGTCCACCGCACTTCTAAGATGGCGTCCGCGCCGAAGGTACCGTCAAAACGTAGCACCTGCACAAAAAGCTGTAAAGGGCCATTGCTGTGGTCGTCGGCAGGCTCTAGAGAGACATTTTGGAGCGCCAGACGGGGGGCCAGCACTTCGGCGAGCACACGCCGCATCCCGCTGCCGAGGGATTCTGCCCATTGATGATAGTCGGCTAGGGTCACCTGAACCGTGTTCGGCGAGCGCGTAACAATGGAATTTCTATCAAGATAATTGGGAATATTCACCGGACGTATTTGCACAGCCATTTTGGGGCTGGGGGCGTTTTCCACCGGTTTTTGTTCACTGTCCAGCACATAATAGTTGGTCGCGGGGCTTCTGCCCGCGCAGCCAAAGCCCAAGCCCAACACGACACTCGCGCACAATATCAGGGGAAGAAAGGAGAATTTTTTCATTTTTGTTTTCCTTTACCGAGAAGCAAGGCTTCAGGATTACGTTCCAGCATGTTTGTCAATTCGCGTATGGAACGGGCCGTGGCGTTGAATTCTTTTAAGGCCTGATTGAATTCAGACACTGTTTGTGAATCTTTGCCCACAACCCCCTTGGCGGAAGCCAATGTTTGTTCCATCTGTTGAGCGGCGGCGGCAAGGCTTTTCATGGCAAGCTGGAAGGCGAGGACGGTTTCGGGCAATTGTTTGTCCATAAGCCCCGCAGCATTATTCAGTTTGCTAAAAGTTCCCCTGGCATCGGCGGGAAGGCTTTCCATGTTTTTGAAAAGTTCTTGGGCATGGACAAAGGTGCCTCTAAAGGCCGTAATGGCTTCATGTATTTCTTTACTATTGGCAATTTGGGCAACGCCGGTTAAGGCCTCTTGCAACGAGGTGGCGATACTTTCAAGGGGCAAACGGGTCAGCGTTTTTTGGAATTCGTCTAAGGGGGAAGGAACAGTGGGGATTTCCTGGGTGTGATCACTGGTGTGATAGCGTGCGGGAGTGCCGGGGAAAAAGTCTAATTCAATGCGGTATTGTCCGGTGATGAAGCTCTGCATTTGCAGGCGGGCCCGTAAACCGCGCCGAACCATGCGCCGGATGATTTCTTCGCGCATATCGTTGGAGATGGTGCCATCGGTTCCCATCCGGACAATATTACTTTCGTCAATGCGGATAAATACGGGAATGGTCACCCCTTCATCGCGCGAATTGGCAACAAGGGTAATTTTGGTGACATTGCCCATGGGCACCCCTCGGAACACCACCGGCGCGCCGATGCTCAGTCCGCTTACGGAACCATCAAAATAGAGCACATAGTCCACATCATCACTGAGTAATTTTTTACCGCCCAGCGCCAGAATGCCCAGCACCAGCAGGGCAATACCGCCAACAACAAAAGCGCCAATGCGGACTTTACTGCCTTCTGTGCTCATATACCAACCTCGTGGGATTCATCGTAACCGCCGCGCGTCAGAAAACGTAGGACAGTCAGATCAGTAGTGGGAGTCTGCAACAGTTCCGAAGGATTTCCCTTCGCGGAAACGGTGCGGGTTTGTGTGTCTAAAAACAGGCTATTGTTGCCGATGGCAAAAATACTTGCAAGGTCGTGGCTGACCACTACAAAGGTTTTTTGCATGGTTTGGCGTAATTCCAAAATAAGATCGTCGAGCAGGCGGGCGCTTAAAGGGTCAAGGCCTGCGGAGGGTTCGTCCAAAAATAAAATATCGGGGTCAAGGGCCAGCGCGCGGGCCAGCCCCGCTCTTTTACGCATGCCCCCGCTGATTTCTGAAGGATAATAGTCTTCAAAACCCGCAAGGCCCGCCAGCGCCAGTTTTAGCGAGGCTTGCTCGCGGATGTCATGGGGGGAAAGCGTGGTGTATTGCTGCAAGGGCAGTCCCACATTTTCCGCTAAGGTCATGGAACTCCACAAGGCACCGCCCTGAAACAACACCCCGGCACGGCGCATGATTACTTGGCGCTCGGCATTTGTTCCGTTCCAAAAATCGCTTTCGCCATAGTGTACTTGCCCCGTGCGCGGGCTTTTTAGGCCCATAAGCACACGCAATAGGGTGCTTTTACCGCAACCGCTGCCGCCCATAATAATAAAAATATCACCCTTACGGACGGTGAAAGAAATATTACGCATCAGCACAAAATCGCCGTAACCCACGGTGAGGTCGTTCACCGTGATGCAGGCTGGAAGTTGTGTCTCTATATTTTGAGGGTATTGCATATAATTGTGATCACCGCTGTGGCGATAATAATAAAAACAATAGAATTCACCACAGCTGCCGTGGTTGCCATGCCCACCGCCGCAGCACTCCGTCCGCAACGCATACCTTGATAACAGCCCACCAGCGCGATAATGATGCCGAAGACCGTGCCGTACACAAGTCCAATGATAATATGTTTATACGGCACCATGTCCATGGTGGCGGTGAGATATTCGAGGGGGTGCAAGCCCAGCATGAATACGCCCACCAGAAAGCCCCCCACGACACCCATAAGGTCAGCGTACAAGGTGAGCAGGGGAATCATGGCGGTCAGGGCCAGCAAGCGGGGGAGCACCAGAAAATCGGTGGGAGAAAATGAAAAGGTCGCTAAGGCGTCGACTTCTTCGTTGACCTGCATCGTGCCGATGAGTGCGGCATAGGAGGCCCCCATACGTCCGGCCATGACCACCCCCACCATAATGGCCCCCATAACCCGCAGCATGCCAATACCCACAAGGCCCGCTACATAAATCTGCGCGCCAAACTGGGTTAATTGCACTGCGCCCACAAAAGCCAGAATAAGCCCGAATAATAAGCTGGTGATGGAAATAATGGGCAAAGAATTAACGCCGCAATCCTGCATGGCGGCGAACACATCGCGCATACGCATGTCGGCTTTTCCCTGGAACAAGCGTCCCAAAGAAATAGTCACTTCTCCCAGAAAAGTCAGCGCGTTATTGAAGGCAAGGGGAATGCCCAGACATGAGGCACCGATGGAGGCCAAGACCCCCTCTTTTTGGGTGCTGCGGGCAGAACCCGCCTGCGGGGGCACGGCAAAGGCCAGCACGAGTAATTGGCGTAAACCTTCAGGCAGGGCGCTATCGTCTACAGGAATATTACGGGTTTTCGCCGCTTGCACGGCGCGCACCAGAAAAACCAGAACACTTGTGTCCCAAGATTCTAGGTTTTCAGCTTGTAAACACAGGCTCCGAGTCTGGGGGTTGTCAATGCCCGCCATGAGCGCGTCAGCATTGGCAATGCTGTTGTTCATATTCCAAGTGCCCGACACAATAAGGGTATAGGCATGGGCGTTTTGAAGGGCGCGGGCCTGCGGTGTGGGGGGAGAGGCTTGGGGCACGAGAGTCAGATCCTACTTTTTATGATAGTGTACTCTGAATAGAGTGGCACTATGCTCTATTTGTTTTGTTAAAGCAAGAAATATTAGAAAAGTAGGGTAGTGCTCACCTAGGGGATGGGGAGAAATAGAGGTCGGAGGGGGGAACCATTCCCCCCTCCTTAGGAGTATAGAGTAAGGCCTAGAGCAATGCTCTGGCGACGAGAAGCGTCGCCCGCCCCTTAGGCCTAGGCGAAATGTACTTTCGCCGTAAAGCGCCGGAGGGAGCGTCTGGAATCACAAAGGCTTTAGGAGGCTACACAGGAACGGACAGCGCTGGATTTGGCGCCGGTTTCAACCTGTGTTTTGGGAGCAACAGTGCGTACGGTAACAACTTTATCTTGGGTGAAGAAGTCGATCCCGCACTTGCCCTGCACTTTGTTGGTGCCGAGCAAGGAACCTTTAATACCACCGAAGGGTGCGTAGGGGTGCGGCGCACACACGCCCACATTCACGCCCACCATGCCCACATCAGCTTCGCGACCGAAGGCTTCAGCATAGTGGAGGCTTTGGGTAAAGATGCATGCGCCGTTGCCGAATTCCGAAGCGCGGATAAGATTCAGCGCGTCGTCCATGTCTGCCACCTTGATGGTCGCCACGAGGGGGCCAAAGACTTCAGTGGTAAACAAGGGGTTACACGGTGTCACGTCCTTGATGATCGTGGGGCCGACAAAAAAGCCGTTTTTATTTTTTGCGGGCAATGCGGGGTTGCGCCCGTCAAGGATCAATTCGCATTTGCCATGCTGCAAGGCGATATCCACGTATTTTGCGATATTATCTGCGGCATCGCGGGAAATCAGCGGCCCCATGTAGACATCAGGATCAAAAGCGTCCCCGATTTTTACTGTTTTGGAGGCTTCCAAGATGCGTTCGATAACCGTGTCATAAATTTCGGGCACGGCGGCAACAATGGAACCTGCCAAACAGCGCTGCCCCGCAGAACCGTAGCAGGAATTCAAGAAGTTGTTGATAAACACATCCATATTGGCGTCTTCCATAACAACCAACATGTTTTTGGCCCCGCCCAGCAGCATGGAGCGTTTGGCCCCTCGGGCGCAGCCTTCTGCCATCTTTTTGGCGGTGGGGGTGGAGCCTACCAAGCAAACGCCCGCCATGCGGTGATCTTCGTACCACGTACCGGGAATGGAGCGGTCACCGTGGATAACGTTAACCACACCTGCGGGCAAGTTCACTTCCATAAAGATTTCACACATTAATTGCATGAAATAGGGGGACTGGGTTGAAGGTTTGTAGATAAAGGTGTTCCCTGCGGCAATGGCGAAGGGAATAAACCAGCCAAACACCAGTGCGGGAAAGTTAAAGGGCGCTACGCCGCCAAAAACACCCAAGGCTTGCTTGGTGACTTTGACGGAAATATTGGAGGCGATATGTTCAAGGGTATCGCCCTGAATCAGCGAGGGAGTGGTGCAGGCCATTTCAAGAATTTCGATAACCCTTTGCACTTCGCCTCGGGCTTCAGAAATATGTTTTGCCTGATCATAGGTGATAGCCTGAGCCAGTTTTTCTACATCACGAACCATACAGCCGTGTATTTTATGTATAAAAGCTACACGTTTACCGATGGAAGTATTGTGCCATGCGGCGTAGGCTTGGTGAGCTGTAGCAATGGCCGCTTCGGCTGTGGCGGCTCCCGACATGGGGACTTCGCCAATTTTTTCGCCTGTAGAGGGATTATATAAGGGCTTGGTGGGCGCGCCCTTTTCTTCTTGCCATTGACCGTTGATGAAGTTTTTGATGGTGATATAAGGAAAATCCATGTTGTCCTCCGAGGGTAAAACGTTTTTTACTGTATTTTTTTACTGCACTGTATACGAGTCACAATAGCCGCTGTTTTTCAAACGTGTCATCCACACCGTGCATAGGCCACTCATGATGCCGATGCCGCAGATAAACCAGCACAGATACCACGGGTCACCGCCATTGGCTGCTACCAAGAAGGTTGCGAGCATGGGCGCACAACCCGCCGTAGGA
The DNA here is from genome assembly GCA_036655975.1 of Desulfovibrionaceae bacterium. Lineage (GTDB taxonomy): Bacteria > Desulfobacterota > Desulfovibrionia > Desulfovibrionales > Desulfovibrionaceae > CASQEL01. The sequence goes on from JAVVPD010000002.1 coordinate 31,010, forward strand.
ATACCGGAGACTTGATAGACAAAGGACATGGCAGAGTAGCGTATGGACGGCTCAAAACTGTCCGCAAACATGCTGGACATAATCCCGAATATTCCCGAGTAGATAACCCCAAAGGTTAGTCCCAGTGCGAGCACCGCAAGAATGAAACTGTCGGCATGGTAGCGGAATATCCAAAAGGCAAAAAAGGAAGCACCTGCCAGAATAAAGGAATTTATTCCGAAGATGGTAGTTTTTCCGACTTTATCGGCTAATAAGCCCCAAAGAGGCATACAAATACCCATAAACAACGAGGCTACGGTCACCACCATTAGGGCTGTGGAGCGTGGCATGCCGTGCGTTGTGAGAAAGCTCAATGAATAGACGCTGAACACCGCAAAAGCCACACCGTCAATACAACGTGCGCCCATGCAGGCCACCATCATTTTGGGATAGCGTTTAAAGGCGAGCATGAGTGGTGATTTTACTTCGGCATTCTTAGCTTTGACTTCTGCAAAATCTTTTGTTTCGCTGACTTTATTCCGAATATAGTTGCCGACGAACAAAAGCACGAAGCTTGAAATAAAGGCAGAACGCCACCCCCACGTCATGAAGGCTTCTTCAGATAAGAAAATCGACAGAAAACCGATGACACCAGAGGCGAGCAAAAGCCCAACCGCCAAGCCTACTTGCGGCAGTGTTCCGTAAAAGGCTCTTTTATGACGGGGTGCGGATTCAACCGACATCAGGATGGCTCCACCCCATTCGCCGCCAAGACCGATTCCTTGCAAAAGACGGCATAAAATGAGCAGAATAGGTGCCCAAATACCAATTTGTGCGGCAGTCGGCACACAGCCAATAGCCGTGGTACCGATCCCCATGATCCAGAGGGTCAGAATGAGCATTTTTTTGCGGCCCAATTTGTCGCCGAAATGCCCAAAGACAATTCCGCCAAAGGCGCGCCCCACATAGCCCACCGCAAAGGTGGCGTAGGAAAGGATGGTGGCGACAACCGGCTCAAAGCCGGGAAAATAAAGCCGCCCAAAAACGAGTCCGGCAACGGCGCCGTAGAGGAAAAAGTCATACCATTCAAGTGTGGCCCCTACAAAGGATGAAAGAAGCGCACGTTTAAGATTAAGGGCTTCTGCTGCTTTGGTCGTTTCACAGGAAGGGCCGTCAAGAGGAGAAAGAGCTTCAGGTGTAATCTCACAATGACGAATGACGGCAGCTGTTTGGGTCATAGAAATCTCCGGTCTTAGTGAAGGGTGAGTTGGCCAGAATGTTTTTTAAAAAAAGGCATTCAGTAATGCTTCCAGATCTTTTGCCGTGCCCTTACGCGGGTTGCCGTCCATAAGGCGCTTGGTGGCGGCTGCGAGTTTGGCGATAATGGGCAATTCCTCAAGGGTGATGCCGTGGGCTTTGAGCCCGGGGGTGATGTGCAGATCCTGCATGAGGTTTATGAAGCCTTGCGAAGCGCTTTTTGCTTTTTCTAGGGTCGAGGCTTGGGCGGGGGCGCTTCCCAAAATTTCGGCGATCAGCGCGTATTTTTCCGGAACAGCTATGGCGTTGAAGGACATACCCATGGGGGCACAGGCGGCCATAAGCAGGCCGTGGGGCAGGTGATGTTGTGCGGGCACGGCCATGCCCACCGCATGGATGATACCGTTTTGGGTATTGGAGAAGCCCATACCGCTGAGGGCTGCGCCGTAGAGCATCTGCGCGCGGGCTTCTCGGTTTCCACCGTTGGCGTAGGCTTGGCGAATATTGTTTGCCAGCATCCGCATGGATTGGATGTTGAGGGCGTCCGTAAAGGGCGTGGAATTCACATTAACAAAGGATTCCATCGCGTGCACGAGCGCGTCTAAACCGGTGATAGCCGTATAATACGGGGGAAGCCCCAGTGTGAGGTCAGGGTCGAGCAACACGGTTTTGGCGTACAGATAATCGCTTACCGTACCTTGCTTAGAATTGGTGATGGGGTCATTGAGCACAGAGTTGGAGCTCATTTCACTGCCCGTGCCCGCCGTGGTGGGAATCATAATGGTGGGCAGACAGGGCGAAGGAACCTTGTGCAGGCCAAAATAGCGATTCATGGGGCCTTCATGGATGGCGAGCAAGGCTGTAGCTTTGGCGGTATCTAAAGCGCTGCCACCACCGAGGCCGATGAGCAAGTCTGCCTGAGCGCTTTTGACAAAGGCTGCCGCGCGTTCAATGGAGGCGGGGGTGGGGTCTAGTTCAACATCGGCGTATAATTTTGCAGTAATGCCCGCTTGTTCTAAATTTTGCAATAATGGTTCATGTATTTTGTGTTCTATAAGGCCTTTGTCGGTAATAAGTACAACACTTTTGCATCCCAATCTGGAAACTTCTTCCCCAATTTGTGTCGCAACACCATGCCCATAAACAACTCTATTAACTGTTTGAAAATTGTAATACATGAAAATATCCTTTCCAACATAGATGATAGTTGGGGTAATGATGATAAAAATATAGAAAATGTCACTACAGCGCCAAACCATATATGTACTACCGGTATATACAATATTTTTGGTGTGGCAAAAATACTTAGTGCTTGGTATTAGTCTATGCAGTTTTTGTTTTGTAGATGATATCGCAAATGCTACATAGTGAAAATATTATGAAAATTATTCCCATTCCCGCCTGATGAACATAAAAAAAGCGCACATCCACACCGGCTAAGGGGGTGGATGTGCGCGTAAGGGTTAAAGTCCGCTAGGCGATAGGGAACTGTCGTGCGTATTTAATTATATGATTTATTTACAATTATAGGTATGTATAAGCTGCTCTAAGGTCATCCCCTGCAAAAAAGACCGCATGTGCGCGTCAAGCGCTTGCCAAAAGGGACGGGTGGTGCAGGCACATTGACGCGAACATTTTTTTTCGTCGCTCAGGCAGGCCACTGGGGCAAGCCCGCCTTCAAGATGGTCGAACACCTGTTCCAGATTAATCTGGGCGGGAGGGCACGACAAGCGATAGCCACCGCCAACGCCCCGCGTGGTGTGCAATATGTCCATGGGTTTTAAATCACGCACAATTTGCTCTAGATAACCTCTTGAAATACCTTCTTTGTTAGCAACCTCTGCCAATTGAACCAAATTGTCTACGGGAGCATTGGCAAGGTATACCAAAAAACGCAGGCCGTACCGTGTGCGTGTAGAAAATTTCATGCGTTAATCCTTTTTTGCCGGGTAAACCCAGCGCGTTTTTAACGGATCGGGGACAGCCGCCCTAATTCGGGGGGCAGGGTAAAGGGGGCCTCTTGGTAGACATAATAATTTAACCAATTAGAATAAAATAAATGCGCGTGTGCGCGCCAGCGCATCTGCGGTACAGCCATCGGATTGTTGTGGGGATAATAATTTTCTGGGATGGCGGGCTGCAAGCCGCGCAGGGAATCACGCTGGTATTCTCCGGCTAAGGTGTCGCGGTCATATTCCAGATGTCCGGTGACAAAAACTTGGCTTTTATCGCGCGACTCCACAACAGCAAGCCCCGCCTGTTGAGAATAGCATAATACGGTGAGGCTATCAATTTTTTCGACATCTTCACAGCGCACTTCGGTGTGGCGCGAATGCGGGGCGTAAAAAATATCGTCAAAGCCCCGAAATAGTGAGCATGAAGGATGCAACACCTTGTGCTCGAACACGCCTGAAATCTTTTTGGGCAAGCGGTATTTGGGCACGGCATAATGGTGGTACAAGGCCGCTTGTGCCGCCCAGCAAATATATAAGGTGGAATAGACATGGTTTGTTGCGTATTGCATGATGCCTAATAATTCCGGCCAGTAATCAACGTGCTCAAATTCCAGATGCTCCACGGGCGCGCCGGTGACAATCATGCCGTCAAAGGATGAGTGGCATATTTCGTCAAAGGTTTTGTAAAAGCGCTCTAAGTGTTGCAAGGGCGTATTTTTAGAGGTGTGCTCCGCTGTACGTAGCAAGGTGACATTGACCTGTAGGGGGGAATTACCGAGAAGCCGTAATAATTGTGTTTCTGTGGCAATTTTAGTGGGCATCAGGTTAACAATCACAATTTCTAGGGGGCGAATATCCTGATGCACGGCTCTGGCATCGGTCATCACAAAGATATTTTCATTTTCTAAAGCTTGGCGGGCGGGTAAGTCGACGGGAATGTTGATGGGCATGTCTGCCTTCCTTTATGCATAAATTTATTTAACCTAGTAAAAAGCTAGTGTTTTTGTCAAGCGAAATCTTATACTTAGTGTAGGCTTGCTTTTATTTACAAAAAGCGAGAATGTCGCAAAATAAGAATAGTTGCAGTGTTCGACGCTCTGGCACGAGTAAGGGGAGTCCGCTATGAATATTCATGAATATCAGGCGAAAGAATTACTCAGATCTTATGGTATTCCTGTTCCGCACGGTAGGGTGGCAAGCAGCCCAGAAGAGGCCCTCGCCGCTGCGCGTATGTTGGCAGGGCCTTTGTGGGTGGTAAAGGCGCAAATCCATGCGGGGGGCCGAGGGGCGAGTGGCGGGGTGAAATTGTGCTCCAACCCCAATGATGTGGGGCAGAGTGCGGCGGTTATGCTGGGGATGCGTTTGGTTACGCCGCAAACAGGGCCGGAAGGCAAGCTTGTGCAGAAAGTGTTGGTAGAGCAAGGGGTATCGACGGTGCGCGAAGTGTACGCGGCTGTCACGCTGGACAGAACTTCGGGGCGTTTGGCGGTGGTGTTTTCACCGAACGGGGGTATGGATATTGAATCCGTGGCCGTGACAAGTCCCGACCGTATTCGCACTGTCTATGCCGACGCGGCCCACCATGTGTGGCCCTTTCAGGCGCGGCAATTGGTGCACGGCTGCGGTTTGAGTGCGAAACAAGAGCAATACCTTACAAGCGTACTCTGTACTATGTTGCGTTTGGCTCAGGAAAAAGACGCGCTGCTCGTGGAAATAAACCCTCTTGCTGTGCTCCCGTCCGGCGAATTTTTGGCCTTGGATGCTAAAATTCAGGTGGATGATAGCGCTGTCAAACGCCAAATTTCGGTAGCCGCTATGGAAGACTTTGACGAAGTGCATCCCCTAGAAATGCGCGCCCGGGCGCAAGGGCTCAATTATGTACGCCTTGAAGGTTGTGTGGGCACCATGGCCAATGGGGCGGGCCTCGCCATGGCAACCATGGACGCGATCAAGCAGGCCGGAGCCTTGCCCGCAAATTTTTTAGATGTGGGCGGCGGTGCCAAGGAGGAAACCATTGCCAATGGGCTGCAAGTCATGCTTGCGGACGGGCAGGTGCGGGGTATTCTCGTCAATATTTTTGGGGGTATTCTGCGTTGTGATGTGGTGGCCCATGGGCTTGCCCGTGCGGCGGAAAAAATACAGATATCCTTACCCATGGTCGTAAGACTTGAAGGCACCAATGTGGAAGCAGGGCGGCGTGTTTTACAAGAGAGCGCTTTGCCTGTTGTGACAGCTGAGAGCATGGCTGATGCAGCGTGTAAAATTGTGGAACTGACGGAGGTGCGGGCATGAGTATTCTTATTTCTGCCCAGAGTCGTGTGCTGGTACAGGGCATCACCGGTCAGGAAGGCATGTTTCATACCCGCCAGATGCTTGAGTATGGCACGAATATTGTGGCGGGCTGTACCCCCGGCAAAGGGGGGCAACATGTGCTGGGGGTACCGGTGTTCGATTCGGTGCGTGAAGCAGTGCGGGAATGCGGCGCGGACGTGAGCGTTGTATTTGTACCGGCCTTCATGGCGGCGGATGCTTTGTGTGAAGCGGCGGCGGCGGGCATTACGCTGGTGGTGTGTATTGCAGAACATATACCTGTGCTGGACGTGGTGCGGGCGAAGCATTTTTTGCAGGCCCACGGCACGGCACTGGTGGGGCCCAATTGCCCCGGGCTTATCAGCCCCGGCGCATGCAAGGTGGGCATCATGCCCAGCTATATTCATACGCCCGGCCCCATGGGCATTATCAGCCGTTCTGGTACCTTAACCTATGAGGTGGTGTATCAATTAACCCAACAGGGCCTCGGGCAAAGCACCTGTGTGGGGATTGGCGGTGATCCGGTTGCGGGCTTGTATTTTACAGAAATTCT
>JAVVPD010000002.1:37073-55183 GCA_036655975.1 Desulfovibrionaceae bacterium
GTGTGCCTGATCGGCGAAATTGGCGGCGATGGTGAAGAACAGGCGGCGGCCTATATCCGCGAGAGCGCCTACCCCAAGCCCGTGTTTGGCTTTATTGCGGGTTTGAGCGCACCGGAGGGCAAGCGCATGGGCCATGCGGGGGCTATTATTAGCGGCAGTAAGGGGCGCGGGCAGGACAAGCTTGCCGCGTTCACTGCTGCGGGCATACGGGTGGTCGAAACCTTGGGGACTTTTGGGCAAAGCGTGGCGCGCCAGTTAAGACCCAAGGCAGGCGCGCTGTCGTGGTGAGAGAAAGAGCGGGAGCTAGCACCGCTTGGTGACGCTTCCGCTCTGCTTACGGCTCTGTAAGGGGAAATAGTGCCTGTAACTGTTGCTTTGTTTGCATGCGGGAATATATGGCTGTGTGATTTTATTGATGTATTAATTTAAAATATCCTTTATTGTATAATTGATATATGTAACAGTATTATATTTATTGTTTACTTATCTTAGTGTCGGCTATAAAGTAAAAACTTCTTCACCCGATAAAGACTATTAATACTAGTGCTGCGTTGTAATTATTATTCATTTCAACAGAATCCCCCCCTCTATCCATTTCTACGGAGAATTCTTATGGTCATGTTGTGGAAAAACCTGAGTGTACGTTGTAAGATATTCAGCTTGATGACACCTTTTGTGTTGATTATCGCGTTCAGCTCGCTAAATTCTAGTAAATCCATGCAGGAAATTGTCAAATGTAATGAGGATGTTGATAGGTACGCGACCTTGGGGGCTCATCTTTTAGAAAGGTCTATTGACCATCTCCTGTGGGCAGAAAAACTCACTATGCACCTTGCCGTGGAAAAATCTGGTAAGGTGGATCTGGAAACAGATCCCACGCAATGTGCTTTCGGTCAATGGTATTCCAGCAGTGAGCGCAGGGAAATTGAAGCGAGTGTCCCGGTGTTAAAGCCTGTTTTTATCGCCCTTGAAGCCCCACACAAGCGCCTGCATAAAAGCGCTGTCGCCATTAATGAGGCTTTAGAGGCGGGGAACAATGACGCAGCTCATGTGATTGTAGAAAAAGAAACCTTGCCTGCGCTTCAGGCCGTGCTCGCTCAGTTGGAAGAAGGGAATAAGGTGCTTAAAAGTGAAATTAGCGCTGCCCAAAAAAGAGCCAAAGCCGAACAAGAGCGCATGTTCAACATTAATATTATTGTTTTGATCGTGGGTATTGGGGTGGCACTGCTGTGTATTACGGCCTTGCTGGCATCTATTTTGGGGCCCCTTAAAAAGCTGCAAGCCTATGCCAAAGCGTGTACCTGCGGCGAAAGAGCAAACCTACACCTACGCCGCCGTGACGCTTTTGGGGAACTGGGTGATGCCATGTGCGCCCAGATGCACAAACTTGGGGCCCAAATGGCCTTTTCACAGGGCATTTTGAAGGGGCTTCCCGTGGCGACGGCCGTTTTTGATCTAAACAACAAATTGACCTATGCCAACACGGTGATGCTTGAATTGTTGGAGCATTCGGGCAAAGCGGAAGAACATTACGGCGAAAGCTCTGGAACTTTTATGTTTCGGGATGCGGACAAGCACACAGCGGCGGCAAAGGTGCTTGAAACGCAACAACCGCAAAATATGGCCACGGAAATTACCGGCATGAAGGGAACGCGTAAATACGTGCTGGCCCAAGCCGCCCCGCTGTTTGATGTTGACGACAAACTTACTGGCGCACTGAGCGTGTGGGTGGACACCACCGATACGCATAATAAAGAAGTGGAAATTAATAAAGCGCGTGAGGTTATGCTCTCGGTGGCGGCATCTTCGCAAAAAGTGGCGGAAATTGTAGCTGCCGCCAGTGAGCAATTGTCAGCGACGATTGAACAAGCCGCACGCGGGGCGGAAACGCAGCGCGATCAGGCTGTTTCCACCTCGGCAGCCATGGGGGAAATGAACGCCTCCATTGCCGAAGTCAATAAAAATGCGGATACTGTCGCCCATATTGCTACGCAGGCTAGCAGCAAAGCCCGCGAAGGTGCGGAGCTTGTGCAGGAAGTGGTGAGCTCCATGCACGTGCTTGCCACTAAGGCTAATGCCGTTCAAGAAAGCATGGGTAAGCTTGAAAAACAAGCCGATGGGGTGGGCCAAGTTATTAATGTAATTTCCGACATCGCCGACCAGACCAACCTGTTGGCCTTGAACGCCGCCATTGAAGCCGCCCGCGCGGGCGAGGCAGGGCGGGGTTTTGCCGTGGTTGCCGATGAAGTGCGTAAGTTGGCGGAAAAAACCATGAACGCCACCGGTGAAGTCATCGAAGTGATTCAGAATATTCAAAAAGGGGCCCGCTCCAACGCGCAAAGCGTGGTGGATGTGGTCAAAGGCATTGATGGCACGGTCACCTTGAGCGGTGCCTCTGGCGAAACGCTGAACAGCATTGTAAGTTTAGTGAACAGTGTGGCCGTGGAAATTCAGGGTATTGTAACCGCTTCAGGCCAACAGGCCGCTACCAGTGAAGAAATTACCCAGGCCATAGCCACCGTAAGCACCGTGGCTGCGGAATCTTCCCACGCTTCCCAGCAAGCCGCGCAGGCTACGGCGGAACTTGCCGAACAAGCCGGCAAATTGCAAGAACTTATCAGCAGATTGAAATAAACAGGCTGCCGCATTGTCGTAGAACAGCAGGGGGTTTGGCCCCCTGCTCAATTTTTAGTCCCCTTGCTTCCGGCCTATCCACAATATTCCCATAAGAAATATGCAAAGCACCGTGGCGGTGATGCCGAAGCGGGCCATCTCGCGCCACCAGAGGGCGGACATATCTTCGTCGAGCAGACGGGGGGAAAGGTAAACATGCACGGCACCGACAACTTGTTCTTCTAGGGTCAGGGAGTGGGTGCCTTCAACCATATTTTCGGGGACAAGATCGTCCCAAGGCATACATTCCCAATTTTCGTTACGGCGCTGGCCTTCCAAAAAACCCAGATGGTCGTACACCACCATGCCGTAGACGCGGCTGTCTTCCATTTCACTCATAACGATGGAGCGGGCGGATACCTCATTTATTTCCCACGCGGGTACGGCCAAAATGCGCGCTGCCCGTGCGGCCATGCGGTGGGCATCGGCCTGCAGGCGCAGGGTGGCGTCCATGCGGCTGGCGTGGAGCTGCCATGCGGTTAAGACCATGAGCAGGGCCATAAAGAGCACCCACAAGACGAGGGCTATGCGGTTAAGAGGCGTGTTGAAACGTGCAAACACGGTCATGGTTTGTTTCCTTTATGCTGACGAGTTGCCAATCGTTTTTTATACCAGCGGATGCCATTTTGGGTATCCTCATGTCTGAGTAAAAGCAAGCTTAAGGCGTACACGCCGGCACCTGCCATGACGCCCGCCGCCAGTGCCACTGGGGGGCTGGATATAAGCTGTACCATAAGACGGGCCGCCCCAAAGGTGAGCAGGCTCGCCAACAGCATGGTGTACACGGCGGGCCCCGCCAGGGTGCGCGCGGGCAGGTTGACAGCCCGCCACAGGAGCGTGGTTTGCAGGCCCAAACCGCAGCCTAGTGCCAGTGGTGGGCCCAGTATGGCGTGAGACGGGGGCAACCAATACAGCAAAATTACGGCACTCGCCAGCGTGCACAATACGGCGGCCGCGCCGCTGCATGCGCTGAGGCGGGTGAGTTTGCGGGCGTTGCAGGCTGCCAGCAAGGGGCGGCTGAGTGCGTACAGCGGCAGGCTGTACGCATAGCCGGACAGGGCCAGTGCGGTATTGTGCACGGCGTGACTGTCAAAGGCCCCGTGCCCCAGCAATACGGCGATAAGGGCTTGGTTCACCGCCAGTAGTCCCGCCGTGGCGGGCAGAGCCAAGAGTAGGGAAAGGCGCATCGCCTTGGCGCAGTGGGCGTTAAAGGCTTCGTGCTGGTGTTGGGCCCCCAAGGCGGCCAATGCGGGCAAGCTGACCATGCCCAGCGCCGTGCCGGTAACGCTCATGGGAAGTTCCAAGAGGCGTTCGGCATAATACAGGGCGGATATGGCCCCAGAGGGCAGAAAGGAGGCTACAGCCATGGCGCAGAGCATGGCAATTTGGGGGGCCGCTGCCCCAAGAAGCCCGGCGGGTAGGGCGCGGAGGCAGGCGTGGATTTTGTCGCGTGGGGGCGCGGGCTTGCGGTAGGGCCATAGGCCCATACGCCAGAGGGCAAAACAGGGCAGCAGCCCTTGCACCAGCCCTCCGGCTAAAAAACCGTAGGCCAGCATGGGGGCGGGGCTGCCCACGTGACATGCGGCGAGCAGGGCAAAGACGATGATAACCGTATTGAAGCACAAAGGACTGAGGGCGGGCACTAAAAAATGCCCCATACTGTGTAAAAAGGCCATGCCCAAGGCCGCCATGCCCGCTGCCAATGCGTAGGGGAGGCAAATGCGGAAAAGTACGCTGGCTTGTGCCGCCGTGGGAGCGGTGGTCGGGTGGGCGGCAAGACCGGGGGCGAGGCCGTCGATCAGCGGGCGGGCCGCTACTTCTGCCATGCAGATGATCACCACTAGGCCCAAAGTGATGCGTAGGCCCACGGCCCACGCCAGCGCAAAAGAGGCGGCTGGTGAGGGGGAGCCTTGGCGACTGTGCACCAGATGCGCGGTCAGGGTCATGGACAAGGAACCTTCGCCGAGTAAGCGCCGCAGCACATGGGGCAGCCGCAAGGCCACTACCAGCGCGTCAGCAGCGGGGCCGCCACCCAAGAGCCAGGCCATGAGCATATCGCGCACAAAGCCCAGCACCCGAGACGCTAGGCTTGTGCCGCTCACCAGCAGGGTTGAGCCTGCTAGGCTTGGTGGGGGGTCGCGTCGCGTTTCCATTCACTCACGATGGTCCGTAAGGCGTCCTGTTCGCCGGCATTTTCTGGGCGTACTGCTTCAAAATGTTCGGCAAAAACGTGAATATGCGTTGCACCACGGGGGGTAAACAGGCCTTTGACTCGGCACCAGCGCGGTTGCAGGAGGGTGCACATATCGTCCAATACGGTGTTGGTGATGGTTTCCATAAAGGACTGGTGATTACGGAACGCAAACATATACAGTTTAAAACTTTTTGACTCCACACACAAAGTGCGGGGAATATATTCTAGGGTGATGGTGCCGAAATCCGGCTGCCCTGTTACCGGACACAGGGACGTGAACTCTGGGTAGGCAATACTGATAATATAGGGCCGCTCAGGGTAGCAATTAGGAAAGGATTCCAACTGGCTGAGGCTGGGGCCAGCGTGGAAGTCCGGCAATTTTCCTGTGCCGAGGGTTCGTAGGTGCTGCACTTGATCTTTGCTTTTTGTCGTCATGGTAGTTCCTTGAAAGGTGAATGTTTCACTTTGGATGCCCGTGAAGCGCGCCCACGTCAAGTGCTGGCTTGACTTCTTGAGTTTTATACTTTTTGGGACTATATCTCAACAGTAGGCTTGAGTATTTATCACCGGAGGCAAGCATGTCTACAGCTATTCACGTTTTGTCCTGCGCTGCCCATGCGGTGCGGCCTCTTATTGTGGGTGCGGCTAAAGCCGCCGCCATGCCCGCGCACCGTATCGACCATGGCCCCTTGCCCGCATGGCGCGTGGGCACCAGCCTGAGTCACGCCGGAAAACCTGTGTTTTGCGTGGTCGGGCGCCTGTTGCTGCCGGATCATCCGCATGCACAGCTCTGCCCTTTGCTGCAAGCCGTGGCGGATATTCCCGAAGCCATAGATATGTGTGTGGACGAACAGCGCGTGGGCCGCGCTTTGGCTTGGATTACGCTGTCCGATAAAGGGCACGCGGGCCAGCGTGAAGACCTGAGCGGCCCCGCCATTGACGAGCTGGTGCGCGCCCATGTCCCCCTGTGCCACAGTCAGGGCTTTATGTTGCCGGATAACGCGGCGGCCCTCAAAGCCTTATTGCTGGAACTCGCCTTGGGCCAAGGATATGATATTATTTGTACAACCGGGGGCACGGGCATTGGCCCCCGCGATTTTTCCCCAGAAGCCACGCTTGCCGTTGTGGAAAAACGTCTGCCCGGTTTTGAACAAGCCATGATGCAGGCGAGCCTTGCCCAAACCCCACGGGCGAGTATTTCGCGGGCCGTGGCTGGGGTGGTGGGGCAAAGTATCATTATTAACACCCCTGGCAGCCGCAAGGCGGTGGTGGAAAATTTGAGCGCGCTTGTGCCCGCTCTAGCCCACGCTCTGGACAAATTACACGGCGATCCTGCCGATTGCGGAGGCTAAAGCCGCATGAATATTCTGCGTATATCTACCCCCTTCGGCACTTTTGCCGCCCTGTGCCGTATGGTCAAAATTGAGCACTCTGTTTTTGCCCTGCCCTATGCCTATGCGGGAGCTTTTTTGGCTGCTCAGGGTATGCCTGCGTGGTCAACGCTTGTGTGGCTCACGGTGGCTATGGTGGCGGTGCGTTCCTTTGCCATGGCCTTCAACCGCGTGGCTGACCTGCGCTATGACCGTATCAATCCCCGCACTCAGGGCCGCCCGCTGGTGACGGGGGATATTTCTCCCGCGCAAACGTGGGCCTTTTGCGCCTTCATGGCCGTGGTCTTCATCATGGCGTGCGCGGGTATGAATACCCTGTGTGTGATGCTAGCGGTGCCCGCGCTGCTTTTTTCCGCCGCGTATAGTCTGCTCAAGCGCTTTACGTGGATCTGTCACTTTTGGTTGGGGGCCACTCTTGGCCTTGCGCCATTGGCGGGTTGGATTAGCGTGACCGAATCCGTCACGCTGACCCCTTTACTGTTGTTCTGGGGCGTCACCTTCTGGGTTGCCGCCTTCGATATTTTTTATTCCTGTCAAGATGTAGATTTTGACCGTGAACAAGGCCTGCATTCCGTGCCTGCCGATTTTGGCATTCCCGTTGCGCTGGTTATCGCGGCTTTTTCACACGTCATTACGGCACTGTTTTTTGGACTTATGGGATTGAGCGCACAGTTGTCCGTGTATTGGTATGCGGTGTGGCTGTGTATCTCTGTGATTTTATTGTGGGAACATAAAATTATCCGCGCCGACGATCTGTCCCGTGTGGATACGGCTTTTTTCACCCTTAACGGCATTATTTCCGTGGTAGTTTTTACGGGTGTTCTGCTCGGTTTATATTTGTAAGGAGTTTTTCATGGCCCGTAAAAAACGCTATCAATGGGATGTTACTGATCAAGAAGACGGTGCGGAAGCCCCCAGCCGCTCACAAAAAAAACGCGAAAGCACTGCTCTGCAAGCCTTGGGGGAAGAACTCGCGCGATTGCCTCTTTCCCGTCTGAAATCCTTGCCCCTGTCCCCCGAACTTGACGAAGCCCTGCGCCTGCTTGCCCGCATTAGTGATAACGAAGGCCGCCGTCGGCAAAAGCAATTTATCGGACGCCTCATGCGTGAGGTGGATCATAAGGCCGTGCGTACCGCCCTTGATAACGTCACTCTTGGGCATAGTCAGGATAATGCCGCTTTTCATCGGGCCGAACGCCTGCGCGATACCCTGTTGGACGCAAGCCCCGAAGCCCTTGGCCCGCTCCTAGATTCTTGGCCTGAGCACGGGCAGGAACTTCGCGGCCTCATCACGGAAGCCCGTGAGGAACGCGCGAGCCTTGGTAGCTCTAAATCCCGTCCTCCTCACGCCCAAAGGGCCTTATTTCGAAAATTACGGGAACTTGTTGGCTAAACCTGTTATACGCTGCCGCCTTTCTTTAAATCGTCTTCGGCGGCGTCAAAATTACTGGCAAAGCGTTTTCTGAGGTATTGGGAGAGGTTTTCGAGATAAAAGTAATAGACAGGGGTGATGAACAGGGTCACAAGTTGGGAGAAGCACAGCCCCCCCACAACAGCAAGGCCAAGGGGGCGGCGGGCATCGGCCCCAGCCCCCACGCCAATGGCTATGGGCAGTGCGCCCATGAGTGCCGCCATGGTGGTCATCATAATGGGGCGAAAACGGACCAGACAGCCCCGGGTAATGGCGTCCAGGGGGGTAATACTTTTATCGTGGTGCTGAATTTCAAGGGCGAAGTCCAGCATCATAATAGCGTTCTTTTTGACAATCCCGATGAGCATAATGATGCCGACAAAGGCATACAAGTTCAGGTCGATGCCGAAGAGCCATAGGGTAGCCAGCGCGCCGAAACCGGCAGAGGGCAGGCCGGACAGAATGGTCAGGGGATGGATGAAACTTTCGTACAGAATGCCGAGCACAAGATAAATGACAACAATGGCAAGGACGAGCAGCCAGCCCATGCCGGTGAGCGAATCTTGGAAGGCTTGGGCCGTGCCTTGGGACATGGCGGTGACGGAGGCGGGCAGCAGGGGAAGGGCAGCTTTTTCCACGGCAGCCACACCATCACCGAGGGAGACGCCGGGGCGCAGGTTGTAGGAAATGGTTACGGCGGGGAATTGCCCTGAGTGGTTGACGGCTATGGGGCCTACGCCGGGGGTCAGGGAGGCGACGGTATCCAGAGGCACAAGTTTATTGTCGCTGGAGCGGACATAGAGCTTGGACAGGGCCGAGGCGTCCTGCTGGAAGCGGCGCTGCAATTCGACAAAGACGGTGTAGTCGTTGACAGGGGTATAGATGGTAGAAATTTCGCGTGAACCGTAGGCCGATTGCAAGGCCAGTTCGATTTGTTCGGGGCTGATGCCCAGGGCGGCGGCACGGTTACGGTCGATATCTACGCGTAATTCAGGATTTTTGAGTTGCAGGTCGCTGTTGACATCCTGCAATTGGGGCAAGGCCCGCAGGGCACGTTCCACATTATTGGCGGCATCATACAGGGCGGTGATGTCCGCCCCCGTGAGCGTGTACTGGTAGAGCGCCTTGGTGGAGCGTCCGCCAATGTTGATGGAGGGGGGAATACGCACAAACACGCGCATGCCGGGGGTGGTGTTCAGCTCGCGGCGCAGTCTTTCCGCCACGGCGTTGATACCGGGGCGCTTGCCGTGGGGTTTCAGCCGCAACATCATAATACCGTTGTTCATGCTCTGGCTAGAGCCGACAATACCCACGACAGAATTATAGCGTTCCAAGTCGGGATTGGCGGCAAGGATGGGGTCAAGCTTGCGCTGAGTGTTGACCATGCCAGCAAAGGAGATGCCCTGTTCGGCTTCTGTGGAGGCCACCAAAAAACCCATATCTTCGGTGGGCAGAAAGCCTTTAGGAATAGCCATAAACAGCCATCCGGTAAGCAAGAGCAGAACAAATGAGGTGTAGAGCGTTATGCGGCGATGCCGTAACACACACAATAATGCGCGCTCATACCCTTTGGTAAGATTGTTGAAGGAGCGTTCAAGAATGCCGTGCAATCCCTCATATTGGGTTTGATGGGTGGGTTTTGTTTTGAGAAAATAGGCGCAGAGCATGGGGGTGAGGGTCAAAGAAATAAAGCCCGAAAACAAAATGGCGACGATGATGACCACGGCAAATTCGCGGAACAGCCGCCCCACAATACCGCCCATGAACAATACAGGAATAAACACCGCCGCAAGGGATATGGTCATGGACATAATGGTGAAGCCAATTTCTTTGGAGCCGTCAAAGGCCGCCAAAATGGGATTTTTTCCCATTTCTTGATGCCGTACGATGTTTTCGAGCATCACAATGGCGTCGTCCACCACAAAGCCCACGGCCAGCGTCAGGGCCATGAGCGAGAGATTGTCGAGGCTGTAGCCGGCGACAAACATGATAGCAAAGGTGGACACCACCGACATGGGCAGGGCAAGGCTGGGGATGACGGTGGCAGGGAGATTGCGTAAAAATAGAAAGATAACCAGCACCACCAGAAACACGGTCAGGATGAGGGTGAATTTTACATCGGCAACGGATTCTTGAATGGATTCAGAGCGGTCGTAAAAAATATTAACATTGACCGAAGGGGGCAATTGCTGCTGGAGGGTGGGCAGAATTTTTTTGATGGTATTGACCACTTCCACGGTATTGGTGCCGGGCTGGCGCTCAATGGCGAGGGTGATACTTGAAGTGCCTTGGCTCCACGAAACCTGCTTATCCTGTTCTTCGCTGTCCACCACGTCGCCCAATTCGCTCAGGCGCACGGGGGCGCCGTTGCGATAGGCCACAACCACATCCCGAAAGGCGGTAGCATTTTCCAATTGTCCGGAAGACTTGATGCTGCTGGAACGTAATTCCCCTTCCAACACGCCGGTGGGCAATTTACTGTTGGCGGCCATGATGGCGTTGGCAACTTCGTCGATGCCGATTTCACGGCTGGCGAGGGCATCGGGGTCAAGCTGGGCGCGCACCGCATATTTTTTTTGTCCGTAAATAACCACCTGTGCCACGCCTTTAACCATGGACAGACGTTGCCCGATAAGCGTGTCCGCATATTCATTCAGCTTAAACATGGGCAGGGTGGGCGAGCTGACAGTGATATAGAGGATGGGCAAGTCTGCCGGATTGACCTTTTTATAGCTGGGGGGGGTGGTCATGGTGGTGGGCAGACGGCGCTGGGCCAACCCAATGGCCGATTGTACGTCTAGCGCGGCGGCGTCGATGTCTCGGTCTAGGGCAAATTGGATGATAATACGGGTGCGCCCCGCCGCATTAACCGACGACATGGAATCGATACCCGCAATAGTGAAAAACTGTTTTTCCAGCGGCGTTGCCACCGAGGCAGCCATGGTTTCCGGGTCTGCGCCGGGCAGATCGGCCATCACCTGAATGGTGGGGAAGTCCACGTTGGGTAATTGGTTTACGGGCAGGCCCAGATAGCCCGCAATGCCGAAAAACAGCATGCCCAGCATCAGCAGGGTGGTGGCGACAGGACGCCGAATGAAAAGAGCGGCTATGTTCATGCTCAGCGCCTATTTGCCTTCCGTTTTACGGATTTCTACAGGAATTCCAGGGGCAAGGCGCACTTGTCCGTCTTCAACAACCATCTCGCCGGGTTTCAGGCCTTCACTGATCACGCTTTGTCCTTCGCTGTCGAGGGCCACCACCACTTTGCGGTACTGGGCTTTTTTGTCGGCGTCTACCACGTACACATAGGATTCTGCGCGCCCGATCTGCACCGAGCGGGAGGGGACGATAATCGCGTTGTTGACGGTGCCAAGGGTCATAATCACCTGTACAAATTGGCCGGGCCATAGACTTCGATCGGTATTTTTAAAGGTTCCGCGCATTTTAATGGTTCCGGTGCGGGTATCCACGGTATTTTCTATAAAGGTCAGCAGTCCTTCGGTGGTTTTTCCGCCGGTGGGGGTGACGCGCACCGTGATAGGCTCCTGTTTTTGGCGCTCGGTAATGACGGGTAAATGGCTTTCCGGCACGGCAAAGAGCACATAGACCGGTTCCAGTGCGTCAATGGTGAGAATGGAATCGTCGGCATTGGCCTTAATCATATTACCTTTATCGGCTTTAATGGCCCCAGCCCGTCCGTTCAGGGGGGCGGTGATGGTGCAATAGGCTAATTGCAGGGCCGCGCTTTCTGCCGAGGCCTTGTCCGCGCTGATGGTGGCGCGTAAGGCGGCGGCATCGGTAACAGCTTGGTCAAAGGCTTCTCGGCTGATATAGCCGTCGTTGACCAGCTTGCTGTAGCGCTTCATGTCTTCCTCGGCCTTGCGTAATTGTGCTGAGGTTTTGGCAATGCGGGCTTCGGCTTCACGCAGGCTGGCGGCATAGGGGCGCTGGTCTATGGTAAACAGGGTCTGTCCGGCCTTCACCTCATCCCCTTCCGTAAAATGTACCTGCAAAAGTTCCCCCGTGACCCGGGTTTTAATTCCCACTGTGGCCGAAGGCAGCACATTACCCACAACATGGAGTTTTCGTTCCATATCATGCTGCTGCACAACGCTAACGGTTACGGGGGCGGCGGCGCGGCCTTTGGGGGTGCTGGAATCAGAGGAACAGGCAGTGAGTAAACAGCTCATACATAAAATATATACAAAACGATTCATGGAGTCCTCGGTATGTGCGACTAAAAAGATATAGCTATTACCCCACAAGGGTGAAGTAAGTCGGGGTTTAAGTCAAGTTGAATGTTAGTTGTGCTAACACTTTTAGCGGCTATTATTGACAGGATAAGGGCATGAACGTATACGAACTTTCAATATATTTTATTTACGCTATGGGAACATAGTGCGGAGGGTTTCTGGTGGCAAAAAACCGAGGCTTGCAGCAGTGGAGCGCGGACGATTCCGCCGAGTTATACGGTATTCGGAATTGGGGCGCGGGGTATTTTAATGTTTCTGACAGCGGCGACGTGGTTATCCACCCTGGTGGGCAGAACAAGGGCCCCAGCGTCAGCATCCGTGAGGTTATTCGGGGTATGCACGAGCGCGGCTATGATATGCCGGTGCTGCTGCGGGTGGAAAATATTTTAGATTCGCAAATATCCTGCTTGCATGAATCGTTTCGAAAGGCCATCAAAAAGCTTGATTATAAAGGGAAATATCGCGGTGTATTCCCTATTAAGGTGAACCAACAGCAGCAAGTTGTGGAAAAAATAGCCCAATACGGTTCACGCTATCATCATGGTTTGGAGGTCGGCTCTAAGGCGGAACTCATCGCCGCTGTTTCGTTATTGCGTGATCCAGAAGCCTGCCTTATCTGCAATGGCTATAAGGATGAAGAATTCGTCGATTTAGCATTGCATGCCCTGCGTATGGGCTTTAATTGCTTTTTCGTGATTGAGATGCCCAGCGAGCTGGAATTGATTTTAGACCGCGCCAAGCTGATCAACGTGAAGCCCAATATTGGTGTGCGCGCCAAATTGGCGGTTAAAGCGGGCGGTCACTGGACAGATTCCGGCGGCGAACGCTCCACCTTTGGTCTGACTCCCGCCCAAATTGTGGACGTGGTGGACAAGCTCAAAGCCGTGGGCATGCTCGACTGTTTTAAATTGCTGCACTATCATTTGGGCTCGCAAGTGCCCAATATCCGCGATATCCGTACCGCCGTTATGGAAGGCGGGCGCTTGTACGCCGGCCTGCTCGAAGAAGGCGCGCCCATGGGCTACCTTGACCTTGGCGGCGGCCTTGCTGTGGATTATGACGGCTCGCACACCAATTTTGTGTCCAGCCGTAACTATAATTTGGACGAATATTGCACGGACGTGGTGGAAGCCATCATGTCTATTTTGGACGAAAAAGGCCAGCCGCATCCGCATATTGTGACCGAATCCGGGCGCGCCACCGTGGCCTATTATTCCATTTTGCTGTTCAATGTGCTGGACGTGAGCGTGGTGGAATTTGGCGCCTTGCCCGACGAATTGCCCGAAGATACCCCCGAATGCGTGCGTAACTTGCGCGAAGCGCTTTCCGGCCTCAGCCTACGCAATCTTCAGGAATGTTACAACGACGCCGTGTATTACCGTGATGAAGTACGCCAATTGTTTATTACTGGGCGGGTGACATTGCGCCAGCGCACCTTAGCGGAGCGCCTTTTTTGGGCCATTATCAAGAAAATTTCGCAGGAAAAAGGCAAGCTGAAGCATATTCCCCGCGATTTAGCCGATATTGATGTGAGCCTGGCGGATATTTATTACGGCAATTTTAGTGTGTTTCAGTCTTTACCCGACTCCTGGGCTATTGACCAGCTTTTCCCCATCATGCCCATCCATCGCTTGAAGGAATTTCCTTCGCGACAGGGCATTTTGTCGGACATTACCTGTGATTCGGACGGGCGTATTGACCATTTTATTGACCAGCAAGGCCTGAAAGCCACCCTAGACCTGCACACCTTTAAGGAAGGTGAGGAATACTATTTAGGGGCTTTCCTTGTGGGCGCGTATCAGGAAACCTTGGGCGACCTGCACAATTTGCTGGGCGATACGAATGTGGTGTCTATCAGAATTAATGAAGACGGCTCCTATGAATATGTCCGTGAAATTCGTGGGGATGCCGTGGCGGACATATTGTCGTATGTCGAATACGATCCTCGGCGGATTCTTGAAGATATTCGCAGTTTTGCCGAGCAAGCCGTGCGGCAAGGCCGCCTGACACCTGCAGAAAGATTTTCTGTGATGCAAGCTTATGAAGACGGCTTGCGCGGCTATACGTATTTTGAGCGCTAGGCGGCCCTGTAGCGTGGGCTGAACAATTACGCGAAGGGGCGGGGACTGCGGTTTCCGCCCCTTCGGCTTTGTGCGCCCGCCCCTTAGGCGTAGGCGAAATTTACTTTCGCCGTAAAGCGCCGGAGGGAGCGTCTGGAATCAAAAATGCTTTAGATCCGTGTTTTATACCATGGACAGTTTTTTTAGTAAAAGCTCATTAACCAGCGCGGGATTGGCTTTGCCCTTGGTGGCGCGCATGATTTGTCCCACAAAAAAGCTGATAAGCTTGGTTTTGCCGCCGCGGTAGGCTTCCACTTCGGCAGGGTTGGCGGCAATGGCTTGGTCCACGGCTTTTTCAATGGCCCCAGTATCAGAAATTTGCACCAGCCCCTTGGCACGGACATAGCTTTCAGGCATGGCGCCGCTGGCAAAAATATCGGCAAAAATGTCATTGGCAATTTTGGCGCTGATCAGCCCCGCATCGACAATATTTGCCAATTCAGCAAGGGCTTCGGGGCGTATGGGCGCGTGGGGGGTGCCAAGGTCACGTCCGGACAAGTCGTCACTATTCATAGCGCGTAAGAGCGGGCCCATCATAAAATTTGCAACTTTGCGGGCATCTGCCAGCGCGGCGGCCTGTTCAAAAAAATCGGCTAAAGCGCGGTCAGCGGTGAGCACATGGGCGTCGGCAGCGTTCAGGCCCCAGTGCTCCATGTAGCGCTTTGCGCGGGCGTGGGGCAATTCGGGCAGGGCCGCGCGCCACGTTGCCAATTGCGTGGGCGTGATGCACACGGGCAAGAGGTCTGGATCGGGGAAATAGCGGTAATCGTGGGCTTCTTCCTTGCCGCGCATGGATTGGGTGATGCCCTTAACACTATCGTACAGGCGCGTTTCTTGGATAACGCTGTCGCCGTCATCAAGCACGTCTTGTTGGCGCAAAATTTCGTATTCCAAAGCTTTTTGCACGTGGCGGAAAGAGTTCAAATTTTTGAGTTCGGTTCGGGTTCCCAAAGTTTTCGTGCCCCGTGGGCGTAGCGAAATATTGGCATCACACCGGAAACTGCCTTCTTCCATATTGCCGTCGCAAATGCCGAGATAGGTCACAATACCGTACAAGGACTTCAGGTAGGCCACGGCTTCGGCGGCGGAGCGCATATCCGGCTCGGACACGATTTCGATAAGGGGGGTACCCGCGCGGTTTAAATCCACATAACTGGCGTTTTCTTCGCTGGCGTGAATGCTTTTGCCCGCGTCGTTTTCCAAGTGAATGCGGGTGATGCCGATGCGTTTTTCGCCTTCTTCGGTGTGGATAAGCAAATGACCGTGCTCGCACACGGGCAGATCAAATTGTGAAATCTGATAGCCCATAGGCAGGTCGGGATAAAAATAGTTTTTGCGGGCAAAGATAGACTGCGCGCGCACTTCACAATGGGTGGCAAGTCCGGCAATGGCGGCGTATTCTACGGCCTTCTGGTTTAGCACGGGCAAGGTGCCGGGCATGGCAGAGCAGACCGCACACACATTGGTGTTGGGGGCTTTGCCGAAGGTGGTGGAACAGGAACAAAACAATTTGGAAGCTGTTGCCAATTGCACATGCACTTCAAGACCAATAACGACTTCATACGCACCCATTGAATGACTCCAGAAAACGCGGTTTAAAAGTTAACGACCGCCGATTTTGACATCGGAATATTTGCCCACGCCGTATTCACTGCGGCGGAAAAACTTTTCGGCGGCGGGGCCGATAATTTGCATTTCGCCGTTACGGGCTTGCATATCCATGGCAATTTGCATTTCTTTGGTGCAGCCGGTGGAATAGGTGGCGTCCTTGCCAGACCACGCGGGGGGCACCTTGCGCTTGAGCAGGGCAAAGCTGGCTTCAATATCTTCTACGGTCTGGAAGCGCCACACGTCAATATAGCCGCTGCGCTGCACTCTTTCCCACATAAACATGAGATCGTCGCCGTCCAGCCCGTCTTCAAAATGTTCTGTGGGATTGACAATGTAGGTATCAGCCAGCTTGCGGCGGAGCCGGGCGATAAAGGTTTGCACAAGTTCAATGGCCGTGCTGACCTGCCCCGGAATGCTGCCAATAATACAGGAATAGAACATCACCGTTTTGCCTTGGCGGCGTGCGGCCCGCATGGCTTCAATGAGGGCTTCGGCCTTGGCAATAAGGGCTTGTTCGCTAAATTTTTTTACATCAGGGGGGTGGGATTTGGTGCGTATGTCATACGCGCCCGCTTTGTTAATGCTGAAGCACAAGATGTCGCGGGTGAATTCGTGGCTCGTGCCCAGCAGCACGTCCATATTCCGCCAGCCCTTCGCCATAATGAGGTCGGCCTCTTTCCACGCGCGGGCAAAGGTGGTGGAGGTTCGGTATAGGTTCAGGCGTTCACGGGTGCCGTCGGAAATAATTACTAGCCGGAATTCGCGCAAGAGACTGAGCAAGCGGTTTTTACTGATGGCGCTATCTTCTACCACGACGCCTTTGTCCAAATATTGTTCCAACACGGGGTCGGTAACGGCATCGCGGATGGTGGGGGCGTAAAAATAAAAGCCCCCTTTCAGTGCCAAAATAACCTTGTGCCCCATGCGCATGAGCCGGTATACCACTGCAAGATCAAAGACGAGGCCGCCGTCCGCATCCACCAAAAATAGGATAATTTTTGTGCCTTCGCCCGCGTTGAGCAGGTCGCGCGTTACGGCAGCGGTGGTCAGTGCCGTGGTAAAGCCGTTGCGAATTTCCTCGGGCGAGGGCAAGGTATCCAGCCATGGTCGCGCCATGGCGGCAAGATACATGAGCCGCGCCAGTTCCACATGGTCTAGCTCGTGGCGCATGGAGAGGATATCTTCACCCAAGTAGCCGGCGGGCGCGGCGTTGAGCATGCCTTGCATCAGGGCGGAGTGCAGAAATTTATGCGCTTTCTGATTGGCGGCGCTGCGCTGTCTGAACCACGGGTCGTCTTGTTCGCTCAGGGCAAACACGATGTTGGTCATGCGTTTGACCATGCGTGAGGGAATAATGGTGTGTTGGTCCATATAGGTGCGAAAACGGTAGCGGCAAAAGCGCAGTAAGCGCTGCCTTTCTGCCGTATCCACTGCCACATTGCGTACAAGCCGGACGATAATGCGCCACGCACGGTTATAGTGACTTTGCAGGGACGGGGCTTTTTTTTCCTCAAGCAACAGCCGAAAAATACTGTCGGAACACGGCAGATACACCTGATCCGTTTCAAGGGCTACCATAAAACGCACTTGCTCAGGACTGGCGGTGAGGCTGGTATTCATATGATATTCAATGTTATTATCAATGAGTACCGTGTACAACCATGCGTCGAAATACGAATTGGCTCCAAAGCGGATATCTCTGGCAGCGCATATGGCGGGCAATTTTGACATGCGTATTCCCCGGAATTTGCAGAGTGTGTGTCTTGGCGTGTTAGCCGTCGACAACAGGCATATTCACAGTATGTTCCTCAATAAAACCACGGGCTTTTAATCGTAAAAAATAGCTTTCCGCATGCAGGCGCGCAAAATGTATCCCTTCGGGCACACCTTGCACTACCACAATATCGCCGTGCAGTAGGGGCATGCCCTCCTGCCCGTCAATGGTCAAATGCGTTTCGGTGTAGTCTGACTGCACGACCACGCGCACTTGCAGGGGGTATGGCAACACCATGGGGGGAAAATTGCACAAGAAAGGACAAATGGGGGTGATCGTCAAGGCGTTCAGTTCCGGAAAAACCAAGGGCCCCCCTGCCGATACCGAATAGCCCGAAGCGCCCATGGGCGAGGCGATAATCAGACCGTCGGCCCGCACTCGGCAAATGGGGCAGGTGTCGGTGCTGACATCCAGCATAATCACGCGTGACAGGCTCCCCCGGCTGATAACCACATCATTGATGGCAACGCCTTCCTGTACCGTTTGCCCCGCGCGTACAAGGTGCCAGCGCAAGGCCATACGCTTGAGCAGGCAGGCTTTGCCCGTCAAAAAAGCGTTTAGGCCTGCTTCCCATTGCAAGGCGTTCACATCGGCCAAAAAACCCACCTTGCCAAAATTTACGCCGATTAAGGGCACGGGATTGTCCACAAAATGGCGGGCTACCCCTAACATGCTGCCGTCCC
>JAVVPD010000002.1:55193-69346 GCA_036655975.1 Desulfovibrionaceae bacterium
CGAGCACTACCACCAATTGGGCCCCGACACTTTCATAGATGCCGTGCTCCGCGCCGGACTGCATAATAGTGGACACACAGTGCCGAGCTTCCAGCCAGTGCTGCATGGCCTGCGCCAGTGTGGCTGCCTCCGCTAAAGGCTTATGGACAATCAGAACATTGGTGGGAAGAATTTGCTGTGTCATGATGCTTCTGCAAGTACTGCAAAATCAGTCTAACTTCAAGGTATATTCTGGGAGACGGCAGAAAAGGCTCCCCTTCGCGCCCTGTTTGCGCGGGATAGCAGTTTCCCCCCCATTTTTGCTATTCTGTTTGACACCTCCAAGGCGCGTGCGGTAGGTATGAAGCAGTTCTGGAAGTATATTTTTTATAGATAGGGGTGCGTTGTGGCTTTCTTTTTTACCAAGAATAGGGTTGAGCGCAAGAAAGTTGTTATCGTGGGGGCCGGCGAAGTGGGCTATCATATTGCTCGCCGTCTTACCCAAGAAAACAAGGAAGTTACAGTTATTGACCTTAATCCAGAGCGCTTAAAGCGCATCACGGACAATCTTGACGTGCAGGTGGTCTTGGGCTCGGGGTCGAGTCCGGCGGTGTTGAAAGAAGCGGGCAGTGACAGCGCTTCGGTATTTTTGGCGGTGACAAGCAGCGACGAGGCGAACATCATGGCGTGTTTGTTTGCCAATGCCATAGCCCCCAAGGCCATGATTCTTGCGCGTTTGCGGAATGCGGAATATGCGGGCTATCCCGAATTGTTTGGCAAGAACGGTTTGCGAATCAGCATGATGGTCAGCCCCGAAAAAGAAGTGGTGCGTACCATTGACCGCTTGTTGTCTCTGCCCGGTTCGACGGAATATGCGGAATTTGCGGAAGGGCGCATTCGCATGGTGGCGTACCGGATGGATGAGCAAACACACAGTAAGTCTGCCGTGATCGGCCAGCCGCTGATGCGCTTTCGGGAATTGGCCCATGACGACGGGATTATGGTTTCTGCCATTGCGCGCAACAATAAATTGATTATTCCCACGGGGAAGGATGTTCTGGAATTTGGCGATGTTGTCTATTTTGTGTACCGCCAGAGCAGTCAAAAGGCTTTGTTGCGCTTGCTCGGGCGCACCCGCGCTTTTTTTAACACCGTGTGCATTGTCGGGGGCGGCACCATCGGCATGTTGCTGGCGAAATTGTACGAAGAAAAAGGCATGGACGTAAAGCTTATTGACATGAATGAGCAGCGTTGCGAAGAACTGGCCACAAACCTGAACAGTACCCTTGTGCTGCACGGGGATGGTACCGACAAAACCCTATTGCTGGAAGAAAATATCCCCGATATGGATGTGCTTATTGCCGCCAGCAGTGACGAAGAAACAAATATTTTAGCCTGCTTATTGGCAAAGTCTTTGGGGACGCGCACAACGGTTGCGCGGGTGAACAAGCCCGGCTATCTGTCACTGGTAGAGAGTATCGGTATTGACCATGGGGTAAGTCCGCGCCAGTCGGCGGTGAATACTTTGCTGAATTTTATCCGGCAGGGCAAGATGTTGTCGTCAGTGGCTGTGGGTAATGAAGCGGCGGATGTGCTGGAGGTGATCGCCCAGGCGGGAACTCCACTGGTGGGCATGCCGCTCAAAGACTTGGCCTTACCCAAGGGGGCCTTGGCGGTTTCTATGTTGCGCGGTACCGAGGTTTATATTCCCAATGGGAATACGGTTTTTGAAGCAGACGACCATGTGGTGATTTTGTGCGCCCGCGATGTCATGAGTGCGGTGGAAACCCATTTGGCCTTTCGGGCATAAAGGCTGTGGCCCCGAGCGGGCATTTCGCTTGACAAAAGCGCTTCCTGTACGCATATTAGGATTAATTACTTATAAGGGAAGGCTCGTATGAACGCACTCTCCGCATTTTCGCACTATACCATCGATTGGAATTTAAGTCCCGAACACGCCGTGACCCTATATTTGGAATGGGGCAATAATGATTGGCATGCGGAATTTCCGCCCGTCCGCTCAAAAGCGGACTATGCCACCTATTTTGTGGTGGATACGTGGGGGGAAAAGCCCATTGTGCGCTTGGTGCGCCGCAATTCCGAAGCCGCAGTGGACTTGGTGTCTCTCCCCTTGCCGTTGAATTTACTTAGCAATTTTACCGAGGAATACGGCAAGCTGCGGGGTATTTTTGAGCCCACACCCGCGATTAAAGATTGGCTACGGCACGAGATAGGCCAGTAAGCGCGAGGGGGTTTGTGCTGGTTTTACTGCCGCTTACCCGCAGGAGTGGGAAGCTCCGGCTTTTTGATACTGGGGGGCGGTGGGTTTTGTGTTTGGGCTTTTGGTAGCTGCATGGTGTTGTGGGGGCTTTGGTTGGGGCCGTTCATATTGTGCGGGCTGTTATTGGGGCCTGCGCTTGTGTGGGGCTGCACATAAGGACTGGGCGCCTTGCTGGACACATGCCCAGAGCTAAAAGCCCCTTTGGTGAAGCCATATGGCGGACAAAGCACTGTTATTACACAGAAAAATAAGAATATGATACATGTTTTCAGCGTAGTTCTCCTTGGAGGCAGCGTGACTTTTATAAAAAACGCACCACACCCTTGAGTGCCTTATCCAGCGTGTGCAGCATTTGATCCCCCGTGATGAGCCACAATAGCCCTACGCTTGCCACCAGAAAGATATATTCCTGAATACTTCCCGTACTGCACATATTGAGCGATATTCGCCCTTTGCCTTTGTGACCTGCCAAAAAAGGCAGGGGGGGAACCAGTGGCACGCCAGCGGGGGTCAGCAGGTCTAGGGCAATGTGCATCAGTGCGCCAAAGGCCAAGCCCAGCACGATGTCTGTTTCGCGGGGGGCAAGGTTGAGGATCAGGCCACACAGGAGCAAAGCCACATACCAGCCGAACCAGTGTGAAGCACCACGGTGAATTTTATTGAAAATTTTCTGACGATTCGGCCCGCGCCCGGCGATTTTATGATCAATCATATCAGGCAGGATAGCACCGACGAGCACCGCAGCAATACCAACCGGTGGTATGTGCAGGGCAATGGCGGCGGCAACGGCTACCGTCTGGTGGGTAAACCATTTCATATTAGGGCCGACGCACACGTTGCAATGTTTCACGGGCATTTTCCTGCCGCGCCAGTTGGGCCACATCGCTGTCTACCACAGTCATACCGATGGGGCACAGGGCCAGTGCTGCCAGTTTTAAATGCTGCCACGCAAAGGGAATGCCGATAATGGTCACGGCACTGACAGCCGCCTCTAGCACATGGCACAAGGCAATCCATACTCCGGCAAAAATGAACCAGATAATATTGCCGAGGGTTCCGAAAATACTGGTGCCGATATCTTGTATACCGCGCAATTGGTCACGGGCAATAGCTTCCTTGCCGAAAGGGAAAAAGGTGAAGGAACCCACCACAAAACAGGCCCGCGCCCACGGAATGCCCACAATGGAAATGAGCGCGAACAGCCCAAAAAGCCACCACAATAGTCCGCTGAATAGCCCACCGTACAGAAGAAACCAAATAATATTGCCCAGAGTTTTCATAGTGTCCTAGGTAAGTCGTGTTTACTTACTGTCAAAAGTCCAAACGCCGTCCCACACTTTTGGGGGTGTGGCCTGTAACAATTTGCAGCGCTCAAGGTACAGCCCGTACAATTTCACCGTGGGATATTTTTCCTGCAAGCGGCTGAAAACCTTCAGGGCTGCGCTAAACTGGCCTTGTTCGTAGTCCATATGGGCGCCTTCATACATGCTCAGTTCGTTGCGGCGTTGTTTCAGTTCCTCGGGTTCCATGGCCGTGAAAATAGTGACCACCTGTTGTTTGCCTTTAACTCGGATATTGTCAAGCTTGTGCAGAATAAAGCCTTCACCGCAGCGGGCGGCGGTCACGTCGCTCAGGATTGTGTTAACACCGTACCGGGAACACAGGCGCTCCAGCCGCGCGGCTAGGTTCACATTGTCGCCGATGCAGGTATAATCCAGCAATTCTTGCGAGCCCATGTTGCCCACGTGAACCGTGCCGGTGTGGATTCCGCCCCCCATAGCAAGGCCAAATCCAAAATCTTTTTTTAAAGAAATATTTAGTATTTTAAGCGATTTATGCATGTCTAATAGCGTGCGTAGGGCTTTTGCGGGGTGATTTTCCACATCCAGTGGGGCATTCCAAAAGGCCATGACCGCATCACCGATGAATTTGTCCACCGTGCCACCACTGGCGCGGATAAGCGCTGTCATCGGGGTAAGGTAGCGGTTGAGCAGGGTTACCACTTGATCAGGCTGTAGCTTTTCGGAAAGAGTGGTAAAGCCGCGCACGTCGGTGAAGAGCAAACTGACTTCGCGTACTTCTCCGGCCAGAATATCTCCCCCATGGTGGGCAATGCGCGACACAACTTCGGGGGAAACGTAGCGGTTAAAGGCTTTGTGCAAGTCGCGTTTTTGGCGGTCAGCCTGCCAAAAACGCAGGGATAAGAGGCTTACCCCTTCGGCGATGACTGTCAGCATGACGTACACGGGCGTTAGATACAGGCCTGACTGAAAAATGGCGTGGGAGCCAAACACGGCTCCGGCAGTGAGACCGAGCGCTACGGGCAGATATACCAAGGGCTTGAGCAGGCCGAAAGCTATGCAGCACAACAGGCCTGTGAGCACAATGGCGATCACTTGGGCCCCTGTCGTCCACGGGGGCACCGTAATGGAGCGGCCTGAGAGTATCGCATCAATGATGCTGGCGTGAACTTCCACTCCCGGATAGGCGAAATCAAGCGGTGTTGCGCGGATGTCCAGTAAGCCCACGGCAGAGGTGCCCACGAGCAGAATGCGCCCGGCAAGTTTTTTGGGGTCGACCCTATCTTCCAGCACATCTACCACGCTGATATAGGGGTAGGTTCCTTGCCCGCCGCGAAAGGGCACATGGAAAAGGCCTTCGGGTGAGACGGGAATGGTGGTGCCCCCGATGCGGATAGTCTCCAGCCCGTCGGAACCGGATGTTAAGATCATGGTTTTTGTGTTCAAAGCTTGCATAAGACAGCGTAAGGCAAGGCTCGCGTAAACCACGTCACTGTCGGCATTTTTACTACGCATAATCAGTGGTGCCGCGCGGACTAAGCCGTCCGCATCGGGCATGATATTGATAAAACCCTGTGTTGTTACCGTGTGCAGAACGGGCATGGGCAGGGTGACCCCGTTGGCGGTGAGCAGTTTTTCGCGTGGGGGCAGGGCACCGGCAGGGATCTGTTCGACCAGCCCTGTGGGCGGGGGCAGTGCCTTGTTGTTTCCTCCTTGCCCGTCAAAGCGTAAAAACAGCCCCAGCACCGAGGGGGATTGCGCCAGCATTTTTGCTAATAGCGCGTCATTGTCGGTGAACATAGGGGGCAAACCCTTGAAGGTGAGGTCAATATTAAAGTTTTTTTTGAGATTTTGCTGTAGAAGGGCGGGGGAACTGCCGTCCTGTTCGGCAAACAGAAAGTCCAGCCCTATGGCGGCGGCTCCGTGCTGCGTAAGTTTTTCAACCAATTGTGCCATAATATAGCGGGGCCACGGCCATTGCCCGTAAGCGGTCAGACTTTTTTCATCAATATCAATAATAGTGGGCACGGGGGAAGGGGTTCCCGGAGGCTGATTTTTTAAAAAAATATCATAGGATTTGTGATCCCATTGCACCAGCAGGCTGGGTTGCCCCACGTACAGGCCCAACATAAGGAGCACTACGCTTATACCAACACTGATAAATAGCCAAGTTTGCGTGTGTGCACGCGAATTTTTGTGGAGACTGCTGGGTGTAGGCATGGGCGCTGCGGGTTGAAGATGGCAGAAAAAGTTTTAGCCGCCAATACCTACCATATGTCGATGACTGACTGGGGCCGAGCCGCGTTTGCGTAAAATATCTACGCCAATGGGCTTGCGTACATTGGCAGCCATGAAGATGCGGCGTAAAAAGTCCGGCCCCAACTTTTCATGGCGCAAGGCCGGAAGCAGATTGTATTCGCGGTCCGCAAACAGGCAAGTGCGTAAGCGTCCGTCCGAAGTCACGCGCAAGCGGTTGCAGCTAAAACAAAAATGGTTTGAAAGGGGGGTTATCAGCCCAATACGGCCCTTGGCCCCGTCCATGGTGTACATGCGGGCTGGGCCGTGGACGCTGGGGTCTTCCTGACACAGGTGTAAAGGGGCAATTTTTTGGAGTTTTTCCAAAATCTCGGCAGCAGGCCAAAAATATTTTTCTGACCACTGGCTGTCCGCGCCCATGGGCATAAATTCGATAAAGCGCACGTCCACAGGGTGTTGGCGCACAAAATTTACAAAAGCAGGCAATTCCGTATCGGTATAGCCGCGCAAGGCTACGGCATTGATTTTCAGGGGGATGCCCGCGTCTAGCAGCGCGTCAATGGTGGCACGCACTTCGGGCAAGAGTTCGCGCCCGGTAATGCGGGCAAAGCGGGAGGGATGAAAGCTGTCCAGAGAAATATTCATCGCAGTAATGCCCACTGCGCGCAATAAGGACACATGGGGTCGCACGAGGGTGGCATTGGTGGTGATGCGGATATCCAAATCGGGGTGGGCGCTACGCAGCATTTCCAAAAAATGGGCAAAGCCTTTGCGGGCAAAGGGTTCCCCCCCCGTAAGGCGTACCTTATGTACCCCAAGTGTTGTGGCAAGGTCTACAATTTGCAGCATTTCCTCGTAGCGCAGCACCACATTGTGGGGAATCGACTGGGTGCGGGCATTGCTGTCACAATAGAGGCAGCGCAAATTGCAACGATCTGTCACGGAAAGACGCAGATAGCGCACAACGCGCCCGTGCGCGTCCGTTAAAGGCGCGCGAGGAGTATCCAAAATTTCATACATAACAATTCCTTGGTGCGCCTTGCTCCGGCCCTACGGCACCGCGCGCGAAACACGTTGAGGGCGATGCTATAAACAGTTGCACAGTCCCTTGCCCGCCCCCGAATTGACCGTGATTTTTTTGTGCTGAATATCCTTGGAAATTTGGTCGAGTCGGGTGCTGAGGGCGCTGCTCAAATGTGGGTTTCGGCTCAGGCTGAGGCCGCCGTTGGCAAGAGTAAAGGACACCAGATTCCCCCCCACAAAAGAACCTTCCCGCACGGCCTGTACGGCGGCGAGAACGGCTTTATCCACATGTTTTTCCAGTGAAAAAATCACATTTGGCGCAAGGTCTGACTGGTCGCTGATCAGGCCAATGGCATAACGCTGTGCCTCTTTGGCGGCTTGAATAACCCCCAGCCCTGTGCGCCCCCCCGCGTGCATAATGATGCCTACGCCGTTCGTATATAAGGATGCGGCGGCGCTGCGCCCTGCCGCGGCGTCACTGAATGATTCAGTAAAAACAGTAATAACCCGCATTTCTGGCGCAATATACTTGGCTCCCTGCCGATAGCCTGCCAAGTAGCCCTGAGACTGGGGAATATCCGGCCCGCCGACCCAAGCAATTTTTTGCGTATCTGCAGCGGCGGTGGGATCCTGTTCACGCATGAGCAAAGCGGCGGCAGCGCCCGCTAAAAAAGCGCCTTCCGCATCCGCAAAGGTGAACGAGAGTACATTGGGCGCTTTAATCTGGGTATTGATGGCGGCAAAGCGGGTTTGAGGAAAGTTGCCCGCATTGTTGATGAGCAAGGTGTGAAAGGCGATGGTGGGTACAATGACCAGATCATAGCCCGCTGTGGCGATACGGAGAAAATCGCTTTCGTGTTTGGCGGGATTGGGGGAAAGGATGATGTCATAGCGGGCACCATAGTTTTTTTCCGCTTGTGCAAGGCCAGACTTGAGCACATCGGCATAGCCTGCGTCTTGGGTGTCTTCAAGAAATAAGGCAATTTTTAAAGTATTTTGGCTTGCGGCTTTTGCCTCGCCCGCGCCCTGAACACACAGGACAAGGGCGAGGACAAAAGCGCAAAGATATTGGCAAAACAACATTTTTTATCCCCACAAAATCAAACCGCTGTCCAAGGGCGTAGACAGGCCCTTCGTGACCGGCATAATGCGGATGCCATAGGCATAGCGTCCATTTTTATTAGCAATATACGTGCAACTGTATTGAAGGGTGTTTTCTGTGGCGCTGCTTTTGCCCATCAGGTGCATGATTTCCGGTGGTGATTTAAAATCGTTGCTGTTGTCTGTCAGGCCGATAACCAATTGCACCAGCAATTCATCAGCGGCAAGTTCGCCCAAATGAACCTGTACCTGCACATTGAGGGCCTGTCCGCAAGCCAGCGTGTCGCCGTTTAGGCCAGACAAGGTAATATTTTCAAAGCGTACCGAGCCAAAGCGCACGGGAATAGTTTGTTTCCATTGGGCCAGATGCCGCGCCAAGGCGTAGTCATTGGCATGGGTGACGGTATTGCGTTTAGAGGCGGGAATGTATGAGCTGCTCATATAGTCTTCAAGCATACGGTGCGAGCTGTACATGGCGGTGAGGCTCTGCAGGGAGCGTTTAGCCATGGAGATCCAGCGGTGGGGCATGCCCTGGGCATCGTGGTCGAAATACAGGGGCAGCACGGAGTCTTCCAGCAGTGTATACAGGGATTCGGCGTCTGCGTAGTCGTTTTGGTCGCCGCAGGGCAGTTCGGTGGTGACAACGGGGCCGATGGTCCAGCCGTTTTCGCGATTGTAGCCTTCGCACCACCAGCCGTCGGATACGCTCAGGTTGATGCCGCCGTTGACCGGAACTTTTTGCCCGCTGGTGCCCGACGCTTCATAGGGACGGCGCGGGTTGTTGAGCCACACATCGCAGCCCTGTGCCAGCACCCGTGAAATGGCCAGGCTGTAGTCTTCAATAAAGAAAATACGCCCGAGGAAACGCGGTTCTTTGCTATAGCGGATAACCTCTTCAATAAGTTGGATGCCCGCCTGATCTGCCGGGTGGGATTTGCCGGAGAACACAAATATCAGCGGTCGCCCCGCTTGGTTGAGCAGGCGTTCTAGGCGATCAGGATCGGCAAAAAGTAGGGTGGCACGTTTGTAGGGGGCAAAACGACGCGCAAAACCGATAATCAGCGCGGCGGGGGTAATATTGGGTAATATTTGCTTACGCAAATGGGAACTCAGCCCGTATTTACGTAAAAAACCGGGGATGCTGTCGCGCAGCATTTCGAGCAAGGCTTCTTTTTGCTGGATTTTTGCGGCACCGAGTTCTTCATCGGGAATTTGCGGCACTTTTTTCCAGAGGGGAGAATCGGGGGGGGCTGCAAGCCAGTCTGGGCCAAGGTGATGGTCTAGCACGGAGCGCACGGGGTCGCCCACATAGGAGGCCACATGGATACCGTTGGTTACATACCCAATGGGGATTTCAGGAATGGGCACCCCCTTCCACAAATCACGCCACATATGCTGCGAAACAACGCCGTGCAAACGGCTGACGCCGTTGGCTTTGGTGGAGGCTTTCAGGGCTAGCACGGTCATTTCAAAATTGTTGGTGTAGGCTGCGCCGTCTACTCGACCAAGGCGCAAAAATTCTGGCCAAGAAAGCCCAAGGGTGTTGGCGGCGGACGAGAAATAGCGTTCCATCATTTCTACGTTGAAGCGCTCATTACCCGCGTCTACTGGGGTGTGCGTGGTGAAAATGGTATTGCTACGCACTCTTTCAAAGGCTTCATTAAAGCTGAGGCCGCGTTCTGTCATGTAGGCGCGCATACGCTCAATAACCATGAAGGCCGAATGCCCTTCATTCATATGATAGGCGGCAACGGTGATGCCCAATTTACGCAGCATACGCACACCGCCCATGCCGAGCAAAATTTCTTGGCGCAGGCGGTAGTCGCGGTCAGCTTCGTACAGACGTGCGGTGATTTTACGGTCAGCGGCGGTATTTTTGGGATTGTCGCTGTCCATGAGGTAGAGGGTGATTCGCCCCACGCTGACCTGCCAAATATTGGCGTATAGGGTGCGTTCGGGCAGATCAATCTCCATTTCCATGGGCGTGCCGTTTTTATCCAGCGTACGTTCTACAGGGAGGTTGGCGAAGATATTTTCGGGGTACAAGGCCACCTGTGAACCATTTTTGTCCAATTGCTGGCGGAAATAGCCATTTTTGTACAACAGGCCCACGGCCACCAGCGGGATTCGCAAGTCGCTGGCTGATTTTAAATGGTCACCGGATAAGACGCCCAAACCACCGGAATAAATGGGCAGGGATTCGTGCAAGCCGTATTCGGTGGAAAAATAGGCCACGGGTTTGTGCGGGCCAAGGTCGGCATCAATATTTTTTTGGCCTTCAGCCATATAGGCATCAAAACGCTCCAGCACACGTTTATACAGCGCCAAATATTCCGGATTAGTGCTGATATAGGCCAATCTGGTGGGGTCGGCTTCTTCAATCATCAGCACGGGATTGTGGCCTGTGCTGTTCCACGCCTGTGGATTAAGGGCAAAAAAGAGTTGTTTGGCTTCTGGGGTCCAGCACCACCAGAGGTTACGGGCCAATTCGCGCAAACGTTCCAAGGAGGGCGGCAGTTCTGCCACCGCCGTGAGGGTACGCAAAAAAGGCGTGGTAGAGGCAGTGGCGGTGAGTACGCGGCTGAGCGAATCATGTTTTGCAGAATGCTTTTCAGATTTTTCTAAGGCTTGTCTGTAGGCGGTGAGATAATAGGGGAAGAATTTTTCCCACGAGGTGCACAGGGAAAGTTCGCGGGCAGCCTGACGCTGCAACAGTAAATCGTCTTCAGTCATGGTGGCGTGTTTGAGCAGCAGACCGCGCAAGGCGTTTACGGTTTCATCATAGGTGGATTGACGGCGGGCAATGACGGCCACGCCGTTTGGTGTGGCGTTTTGGTCTTGCAAGGCGCGCGCCCAGATACCGAAACCCGAAAGGTCTGTGGTGATGGTGGGCACGGCAAAGGCCGCGCTTTCATGGGGGGTGTAGCCCCAAGGTTCGTACCACGAGGGGAAAACGCCAAGGTCAGAGGCGGCCAGAATTTCGTCATAGGTCATGTTCAAAAAGCCATCGGCTCCGTTGAGCATGGCGGGCACGAAAATGATTTGTACATTGTTGTCCCGGAAATTTGTCAAACCCAGACGGCGGCAGGCATTAATAATACTGTCATTGGCCTGATTCCATACATGGTGGCTGCTGAGGAAAGGCATGCCATTGTCGCTGAGATTGGGGTCGCCGCTGATTGCAGCGGGGTTTACCCCCGTGTGTCCGCCCATGACCAAGCACAGGGCCAGCACATGGGTGTCAGAATTTTTGATAGCCTGAGCCACACCGCTCATGGCATCAAGAAACACGTCCACGCCTTTATTGTGAAATTCATAGCGCCCAGAAATGACAAAAATGCGGGTGTTTTCCGGCATCTCTTGGCGCAGCAGGGGGCTAACCGCTTTGAGCAGGCGCGCCCTTTGTGTGGCCGGGGTTTTGCGATCTTCAGAAAAATTGGGAATAACCCGCATATCAAGGCCGTTGGTGGTGATAACATCAGGCTTGCGCCCTAAAAAGGCTTCGGCTTCGTCGGCGGTAATTTGGCTAACGGTGGTAAATATGCCGGCTTCGCGGGCGGCAATACTTTCCATAGAATATTTGGCGGTGATGTTATGGGCGGCGGCTTCATGCTGGGGATTGATGCTACGCATTTGTTTATAAATATCCATGCCCGTACTGGCTAAAGCTCGGCCCAACATGGTGGCATGGGTGGTGAACACCGTTCCCACGCTCGGAGCCAGTTTTTTGACCGCCAGCAGACCCGCGCCGCACATCCATTCGTGGAATTGGGCTACGGAAGCGTCCCGCGTGGGTTGGATATGATTTTCGTGGATGGCGGCGATGATTTCACCGCAGGTGTAGCTGAACATGACGGGTTCAATGTAGTCCCATCCACCGGATAACGAATCCACGCCGTAGCTTGCCCATAATTCATAGAGTAATTGGTTGGACGTGTAGCGTTTGGCAAAATCGACCAAAATAACTTTGGGGCGCCCAGGAATATCCCAGCGGCCTAGGCGGCATTTGAGGTCTTTATTGGCAAGAATTTGACGGATGGAATCCCAACAATGTTCTTCTGTTTCTTCAAAACCGGCATTGTTTTTTAGATCAGGGCCGAGCAGGAAAAAATCTTCTCCAAACTCGTCGACAGCCTGAAGAGCCTTACTGCTGACGACAGAATAAATCCCACCGACCTTATTGCACACTTCCCAACTGACTTCAAACAGGGTGATGTGGGATTGTTTGACTTGCATGAGAGACTCCTTCCTTGGGCTGCGTCCTTAACGAAAAAAAGTAGGAGCGCATGGATAAAAACAGTTTTTGAATAGGTACTTATTATGAAATAGAGTATTCCCCACATAACAGAAAACCCAGCTAGCTGCAAGGGCGGATCTGGGTTTTCTGTTGTATAGGTGTGTCTATTCTTTAGCTTCTTTCTGTACGGTACTTTTCGTTTTTACAGATTTGGGTTTTGGAGTGCTGGTTTTGGGTTTTGCAGTTTTGGCTGCCTCGGTAGCGGGTTTTTTAGAGGCGACTTTGGTCGTTTTTTTTGCGGTGTCCTTGGGGGCTTGCGGACGGCTGGTCTTTTTGGGTGCCGTTTTGGGGGCAAGGGCAAGGCGGACATCCTGCGCCGCAGCAACATCTAAATTAAGGGTGAAGTCTGCGAGAACGTTCATAAAAGTGATGTACGCGTCGTAGGGGCTTGAGAAAGGCGTATAGCGGGGGCGGGCCTGCACATCGGCAAACCACTTTGTGCACATGTAATAGAAGTGGTCTGCACTTTGTAAGCGTTGCCATGTGCGGATAAAGTCTGCATTACCTGTGGCGATGACTCTGGGTTCGAGGGCGTACAAAGCTTCAATGGCATCTTGCTGCATGTCATTACCAATCCAAGCGGTAATGTCGTGCTCGGCATCGGCCCAAGACATAAATTGGGGCACGTCTACCTTCGCCATGGGGGAATAGGCCTGCAACACTTCGGTGGGACTTTGGAAGCTGAAATCAGGATGCGCTAGCACTGCGGCGGGCAATGCTTCCATGAAGTGAAAAATGCCCGTATCTGCGGCGTGGGTTTCGCCAAAACATTCGTAGTCCATAAAGAGATTAATTGTTTCGCCTTCACCGTTGATAGCATGGCACCACGAGGCAAAAACATCTGCCGTCAGGGGCCATGCGTCCCAATTTTTATCTGAAAAGCGTAAACTTATGTCATTGGAGAGTTGATAATTTTTGAGCAGCAGCTTCAGACGCAGGCAATTAGAGGGGAGATACACAAAATTGGGGCTGCGCCAGCCAAGCACATGATCCGCACCTTCCGCAAGAATGCCGGCATAGCCCATGTCTTCTACCGTTTTTGCAAGGTCATTATTGTATATTAATTCTGTATTACGGAACACCGTGGGTTTTTGACCAAATAAGGTGTAAATTTTATCGGCATGGGCCTGCACTTGGCGTTCAAATTCAGTGCGTGAATACAAAAAGGCCAAGGAATGGTTGTAGGTTTCACTCAAAAATTCTATACAACCTGTAGCGGCGAGGCCTTGAAAACTGTCGATAACTTCAGGGGCGTATTGTTCAAATTGGTCGAGTGCCGTACCAGAGATGGAAAAAGCCACTTTAAAGCGTTTACCAAAGGTGCGAATATGCTTATGCAGTAATTCGTTCATGGGCAAATAGCATGTACGGGCTACACGCAACAGGATATCGCAATTTTTATCGTCGTCTTCATATATGGAGTTTTGCCCCATATCAAAAACGGTATAGCGGCGTAACCTGTAGGGCTGATGTATCTGAAAGTAGCAGCATATTGCGGGCATATTAATTCCCTCCCTGTTGACAAACATTCGCGTAAATTCTGTTGATATCGTCCGCAGCGTTTTCCCAGCGGATGGACTTCATTTCTTCACGACAATTTTTGACCAATTCTTGGGCGAGGCAGGGATAGCGCAAGACCGCGCATATTTTGTCTGCCATATCGCGGGTATCCCAGAAATCCGCCTTCAAAGCGTGATTGAGCACTTCGGAAACACCCGACTGCTTGGATAACAGCACCGGCACGTCATACAACATGGCCTCAAGGGGGGTGATTCCAAAGGGTTCGGATACGCTGGGCAT
Organism: Desulfovibrionaceae bacterium; assembly: GCA_036655975.1. Taxonomy (GTDB): domain Bacteria; phylum Desulfobacterota; class Desulfovibrionia; order Desulfovibrionales; family Desulfovibrionaceae; genus CASQEL01. Next base: position 69,232 of record JAVVPD010000002.1, read on the forward strand.
GACGTAGAGATCGCTGAGGGCGAACATGCGGTCAACTTCTGCTCCCCGCAAAAAACCGGTGAAATGGAAACGGCTGCCAATGCGTAATTGCCCCGCACGGCGGATAATGCGGGGG
>JAVVPD010000003.1:0-45684 GCA_036655975.1 Desulfovibrionaceae bacterium
CGGCGATGTCTACGGCGGTATTAGCATCGGCGGCTACCGCGCCCGTGGGCGTGCGGATGCCGTATTTTTTGAGCATTGAGGCGCTTTCAAATTCAGACAGTGCCCGGCGTGTTTTGCTTGGCAATTGTTGGGTTAAGGCCATTTCTAGCGTGTGCTCTTCCGGCCTGTAGGTGGCAAAGTCTTCAATGTACTTGAGCACGGGGAAGCCGTAGACCGGCGGTGGCAGAATGGGTACGCCAAGCTCCGCCAGCTTGTGCTGGTATTCGGCATTGCGGGTGTTTTCAAGGAAGGGCAGCATGAGCAGGGGTTTACAACGCCCCCCCTGCACTACTTTTTCTATGCCTTGGGCCATGTAGTGAATGCAAGGATCAGCCACCTCGCGCAGCAGGGTGTAGCCCATAACCACCATATCCACGGACGGATCGTCCATCACCGTTTGTAGCACGGCGGCGTAGGTGTCGGCGTCGTAAGAGATGGTGGCTGTGGTATCCAATGGATTGGCGGGGCTGGCGTAGTCGGGCAGCAGGCCGCGCAGCGCGGTGAGCGTGTGCGGGGCAAAGTCTGGGTAGTGAATGTGGAACATGTCGCCAAGGTCGGCACACACGCCCGTTTCACCGCCGGAGAGGTTTATGGAGGCCACACCCTTGCCCTGCGGCAAGTGCGGCAGGGTGGCGAGTGTCTGGGTTACGGCATGCAGTTCTTCCACGTCGCGCACACGGATGACACCAAATTTTTTGAACAGAGCGTCATAAATACCGTCTGCCCCAGCAAGGGAACCCGTGTGCGAGGCGGCAACGCGGCTGCCTTTTTCGCTGCGCCCTACCTTGAGCACCACAACGGGTTTGCGGCGTAAGGCTGCTTCACGCAGGGCGCGCACGAATTTTTCGGACTGGGTGGAACCTTCCAGATACAGCCCTATAACGCGGGTCTGCTCGTCATCTACCAGATATTGCAAATAATCTTCCATACTCACTACGGAGCAATTGCCCGCAGAGATGGAGTAGGAAAAACGTGAGCCTGGGCAATCCATGAGCGAGAGACAGAGCTGCCCGCTTTGGGAAATAATGCCCACATGGCCTCTACGGTCGCGCTCTTCAGAAATGAAGGCAAAGGCCACATTTTTGCGGGTATAGTTGATGAAACCTGCACAATTTGGCCCCATGAGCGCCATGTTCAGCTCGGCACACAGGGCGCGCAACGAGGCATCGGCGGCGCGGCCCTCGTCAGTGCCCACTTCGGCATAACCGCTGGCAAAAACCACCGCGCCCCCCGCACCTTTGGCAGCCGCCTGACGCAGAATGTCTTCTACCGTCTTTTGCGGAGTGCAGATAATGACCAGATCGACGGATTCAGGGAGATCCGCCAGCGTGGGCCAGCACTTTTTGCCAAAGACCGTGTCACGCTTGGGATTGATAAAATAGACACGCTCGGTGTCGGCATAGGCCATGATGTTGCGGCAGGTGTCGCCGCCAAAGCCTTCTTTTTCGCTGGCGCCCACCACGGCTACTCGACCGGGAGTGAGGAGTTTGTGCAGGTTCATACGCGCTCCTACTGTGCCGCCGCCTGTGCTCCGGCGAGGAAGCACTGGCGGTTTAGCGGGTTGTTCTTGCCCTTGGCACCAAAATACTGGTCGATGCCGTCGGCGAAGGTTTCCACGGCAAAAAGTCCGGTGGCGGCTATGGTAGCCCCCAAGATGACAATGTTGGCGGCGCGGGCATTATGCATTTGCGTGGCTAAAGCTGTGGCGGGAACACGCACTATGCGCCCGCCTTCGGGGGGGGGAACGTCACCCACCATGGTGCTGTTGACTACCAACAGCCCGCCGGGAGCAATGTTTTTGCCAAAGATGTCCACAGACTCGCCATTCATGGCCAGCAGCACGTCCATCTTGCTAAAAAAGGGGTTGAGAATTTCCGTATCGCCGATGCGTAGACGGCAGCTTGCCGTGCCGCCGCGCATTTCCGATCCGTAGGAAGGTACCCAGGTCAATTTTTTGTTGTTCATCATAGATATGTGGGCCAGTAGCAGTCCGGCGGTAAGCACACCTTGCCCGCCAAAGCCCGCGCATGTGATTCTAAGCATGGACGCGCCCTCCGTTCTTTACAAATTCTCCCAGAGGATAGGTCTGGCTCACCGTATTTTTGATGTGATCCAAACTGGCTTCGGTGGAGAGTTTCCAGTTAGTGGGACAGGGGGAGAGCACTTCCACCAGCGAATAGCCCCCCCCAGCGCGCTGTGTTTCTACGGCCTGACGGATATAGCGTTTGAGCTGGCGTATGTCCTTGGCTGAAGCTACAGAGCCGCGTGCCACATAGCCCACAGGTAATTGCGCGATCAGGTTAACAATATTGAGTGGTTGTCCGGTGAGGGCGCTGTCGCGTCCCTTGGGCGAGGTGGGGGTTTTTTGGTTGGGCAGGGTGGTGGGTGCCATCTGGCCCCCGGTCATGCCAAAAATGCCGTTGTTGACGATGATGACCGTGATGTTTTCATTGCGTATGGCCGCGTACATGGTTTCAGAAAAACCGATGGACAGCGAGTCGCCGTCGCCTTGATAGGTGAAGACAAAGTTTTCCGGACGCATACGTTTGAAACCCACGGCTACCGCCGCCGCACGCCCGTGCGGGGCTTGAATCCAGTCCACACCAAAGGTGTCCATCATCAGGCAGGCACAGCCCACGGCTAAAGCGCCCACCGCCGTGTCGGCCAAAGCCATTTCTTCCAGCACTTCGGCGAGTACACGGTTGATAATGCCGTGACCGCAGCCAGGACAAAACTTGTTGTCCGCCACAAGCAGGGCGGGGATTATTTTTTCAGCCACGACTATGACCTCCGCTGCGCGATAAGGGATGCGGCCCGTTCCACAATGGCTTCGGACTCGGGGATGTTCATGCCGCCAAGAAAATGCTCCACGCTGGCAGAAGGCGCGGCAAGGCGTACATCCGTTTCCAGTTTGGGCAGGGCCGACAATTCTACGGTGAGAAAGCGGTCTGCCTTGAGCGCGGCAAAAGCCTTGACGGGGAAGGGCCATAGGCTGATGGGCCGCAAAAGGCCAACGCGCATACCGCGTTGACGGGCTATTTGTACGGCTTCTTTGCAAATGCGGGCGCTGATGCCGTAGGCTACCAGCACAACTTCCGCATCGTCGGTGTGCACGCTTTCCCAGCGCTGTTCGTTTTCGGCCATGCGCGCGTATTTGTCGCGTAGGTATTGATCAAAGTCAGGAATGTAGTACATGGTGGAGGTCACACGCTTGAAGTCACCGCCGTGTTTGCCACACACCGTCCAGGGCTTGTCAGCATCCACGGGGCGCATTTCGGGCAGTTGCACAGGCTCCATCATCTGGGCGATGGACGCATCGCTCAGAATAAGGCTGGGGTTGCGGTATTCGTCGGCCTTGTCAAAGGCCAAAGTGGTGAGATCCACGCTTTCTTGTACCGAAGCTGGCGCCAGCACCAAGAGGTGATAATCGCCATGACCGCCGCCGCGTGTAGCCATAAAGTAGTCGCTCTGCGCTTGAAAAATATCGCCCAGCCCTGTGCCATAGCGTTGCACATCCACAAAAACTGCGGGCAGCTCGGCAGAGGTGATGTAGGAGATACCCTCCTGCAACAGGCTGAAGCCCGGCCCCGAGGAGCTGGTCATGGCACGAAAACCCGCCGCAGCGGCTCCATAAACCATGTTAACCCCCGCCAGCTCTGACTCAGCTTGGAGGAAAACGCCCCCCACCTGCGCCATACGCCCGGAGAGATATTCCAAAATTTCGCTCTGCGGGGTGATGGGATAGCCACCAAAGAAGCGGCATCCCGCCCGCACGGCGGCTTCGGACAAAGCTTCGTTGCCCTTCATGAGTTTCAATGACATATCAGGCCTCCGCTCTCTGTTCAAAAACGTAGTCGGGACACACGGTGTAACATGTGCCGCAGGCTACACACAGGGTCGTGTCAATGGCGACCACCGCGTACCCCTTCTTGTTGACTTCCTCGGAAAACGAAAGCGCCTTTTGGGGGCACTCGCGGATGCAAAATCCGCACCCCTTGCAGCGTTCAGTGTGCTGCACCGTGCGCGTTTGTGGACGTTCCTTTTGGGTCATGGTTTCCTCACGGATGGAAAAGTGTTGTGTCGTGGACGTCTCGTGGACGCCACGAAGCAGTGCTGAGCCGTGAGCGCGCTCGTGGCGATACGGGCGCTACACGGCTTCGATGGAGTAGGGGTAGCATGGGGGGATATTTTCTGTCAACAAAATTCGCAAATTTGTTTTTAAATTCGTATATACGATTTTATATAAGAGGCGATAGGCAGATATAAAAAATATAATTATTAAATTTTAGTGTATTATACACAGTAATGCCGTGTGTGCCGGCAAAAAATATGCATGCTAAAGCTGGACAAAGAAATTGTTCCAGTGCATTAGTTGAGAAGAGCGCAGCTCTGGAGGGGGAAAACGAGAATGGCAGGGAGTAGAAGTGTTCAAAGGGCTGTGCAGGTGCTTAGCCTGCTGGCCGGGAAGGAAGGGGGTAGGGGCGGCTTGACCCTGTCGCAAATCAGCACGGCCTTGGACATACCCAAGGCCAGCGCTTTTGATATTGTACACGCTTTACGGGCCACGCATTTTTTGCAGGAGGACAACCGCCGCTTTTCTATAGGCTTTATGGCGCATGAAGTGGGCGAAGCCTATGAGGCGCAGACAGGCCTGTGTGGCGTGGCGCGCAGTATTCTTATGCGTCTTGCCGACAGTATGGGGCTTTCTACCTCACTCGTTTTTTATGAAAAAGGCGGTCTGCTCTATGTCTTGCAATGCCGCCCCGCCGACAAAGTGTTGGCAGCCGCTTTTGAAGGGAGCACGCCCTATCTGCATGCAGCGGCATCGGGCAAGGTTATGCTGGCCTTTATGAGCGATGCCAAAAGAGAAAAAGCCCTTAAGGGACTAAAATTTCAAAAGTTTACAGAAAAGACCCTGCTCACGCGGCGGGCGCTGGATGCGGAATTGCAAAAGGTACGCGCCCAAGGATTTGCCGTGGACGATAGGGAATATGAGGATTTGCTCACCTGCGTTTCCGCACCGCTCTTCTCGCGCAACAGGCTGGCGGCGGCGGTCACCATTTCTGGCGTGATGCTGGATGAGACGCGCATTCCCGCTATGGCGCAGGCCGTGCGCGAAGCCTGTGAGAATATTGCCCAAGAACTTGATAGAAAACGTGCCTAGCGCAGGCAAAGGTGACGCGCGCGTCTTTTGCGCTGGAGGCCCCTTGGCCCGCGTTGCCTATAATCAGAGACAGCCTTCAGGAGAATAGCATGAACGGATATGTGTATCTTGGCGTTGCCATTGCCTCAGAAGTAGCCGCCACCAGCGCCCTCAGAGCTGCCAACGGTTATACAAACTTGTGGCCTTCGCTTGTGGTCATTGGTGGGTATCTTCTGGCTTTCATCATGCTGGGCCATGTGGTGAAAACGGTGCCCGTGGGCGTGGCGTACGCCATTTGGTCGGGGCTTGGTATTGTGGGCACAGCTGTCATTGCGTTTTTTCTTTACGGGCAAAAATTGGACATGCCCGCCGTTTTAGGCATGGGGCTGATTTTGGCGGGCGCGTTGGTGATTCAACTTTTTTCCAAAAGTTGTGCCTAACTATTTACTAAAATAGGACTTTATTGTAATAGATATAAAGCGATCAGTATAGCAATACCTATGCTATAAAAAATTATTCAGGGGCTGCATTTCATGTGTGGCTCCTTTTTTTTGTGCGCGGGTACGGCACCCTGTATACAGAATAAGCATAGGCAAGACTCTGGCAAGAATACTTTTTTTTTATTTTGCTCTTTATGTCAAATAGACTGTTCAACCAAACAGTTTTGTGGTACGAACATTCGTCGATGTTGTTAGAAAAGGGTTCTCTTTTATAAAAAGAATTGTAAGTACAGGGGGATAATAGTCATGGGCACAAGGCGTTTCCGCTTGGTGCACAAAGTTTTCCTCGGCGCTAAAGCATGACAAACAAAAAATTTTCGCGTAGAATTTAAGCCTATTTACCGAAGCTTTGCTCCTCTGCCATGGTGTGGTGGGGGTTTACAGTAACATCGTGCCACACGGCACAAGGAGAATACTATGGCTAAGATGAAAACCATGGATGGCAACACGGCAACAGCGCATATTGCTTATGCGCTTTCCGACACGGCGGCGATTTTTCCCATCACCCCTTCGTCCGTTATGGGCGAGCTGGCTGATGAATGGGCTGCCGCCGGCAAAAAAAACTTGCTGGGTCAAACGGTGGCGGTGCGTGAAATGCAGTCTGAAGCGGGCGCGGCGGGGGCTGTGCACGGTTCCTTGGCTGCCGGCGCGTTGACCACTACCTTTACCGCCTCGCAGGGCCTGTTGCTGATGATCCCCAACATGTACAAAATTGCGGGCGAATTGATGCCAGCGGTGTTCCACGTATCAGCGCGTGCTTTGGCCTCTCACGCTTTGTCTATTTTTGGCGACCATCAGGACGTTATGGCCTGCCGTCAGACGGGTTTTGCCATGCTTTCGTCCTCTTCGGTGCAGGAATGTATGGATTTGGCTCTGGTTGCCCATCTTGCCACCCTCGAATCCAGTGTGCCTTTCTGTCACTTCTTTGACGGGTTCCGTACCTCCCACGAAGTGCAAAAGATTGAAGTGATTGATTATGAAGACATTCGCGGTCTTGTAAATTGGGATAAAGTGGAAGAGTTCCGCTCTGGCGCCATGAATCCTGAACATCCTCATGTGCGCGGCACAGCCCAGAACCCTGACATCTATTTCCAGAACCGCGAAGCGTGTAATCTGTATTATGAAGCCGTGCCCTCTGCGGTGCTGCAGGCCATGAAAAAAGTGACCAGCATTACCGGACGCAAATACAAATTGTTCGACTATGTGGGCCACCCTGAAGCCGACCGTATTGTCATTGCCATGGGCTCCGCCTGTGAAGTGGCTGAAGAAACCGTTGCCTACCTGAACGGCCTTGGTCAGCGCGTGGGCGTACTCAAAGTGCGCTTGTTCCGTCCTTTCTCGGTAGAACATATGTTGCAGGCCATTCCCGCGACGGTGAGCACCATTACCGTGCTGGACCGCACCAAGGAACCCGGTTCTTTGGGCGAGCCCTTGTATCAGGACGTGTGCACCGCCTACATGCAGCACGGCGAAATGCCCACCATTGTGGGCGGTCGTTTTGGTTTGGGTTCCAAAGATTTTACCCCTGGCATGTGCAAGGCTGTGTATGACAACATGCTCTGCGCGGCTCCCAAAGATCACTTTACTGTGGGCATTGACGACGATGTTACCTTTACCTCTTTGGATGTAGAAGAAGAAATTGACACCGTGCCCGCCGGTACTGTGCAGTGTAAGTTCTTCGGTTTGGGCGCTGACGGTACGGTGGGTGCCAACAAGCAGGCTGTGAAAATTATCGGCGATAATACCGATATGTACGCGCAAGCCTATTTCGCCTACGACTCCAAAAAGTCGGGCGGCTTTACCGTTTCGCACCTGCGCTTCGGCAAGCAGGCTTTGCAGTCTTCGTATTTGATCACTCAGGCCGATTACATCGCCTGCCATAAATCTGCGTATGTGAATCAATACGACGTGCTGGACGGCATCAAGGAAGGCGGCACCTTTGTGCTCAATTCAAATTGGTCTTTGGCGGAGATGGAACAGCATTTGCCCGCCTCCATGAAGCGTGTTATCGCGCGCAAAAAATTGAAATTCTACAATGTTGATGCCGTAAAAGTTGCCACGGAAGTGGGCCTTGGCGGTCGTATTAACATGATCATGCAGACGGCCTTCTTTAAGCTTGCCAATGTCATCGACTTTACCAAAGCCGTGGAATTGCTGAAAGCCTCCATCAAAAAGGCCTACGGTTCTAAGGGCGATAAGGTCGTCAATATGAATATTGCCGCCGTGGACAAGTCTTTGGACGCCCTGACCGAAGTGAAATATCCCGCTACGTGGGCCGAAGCCAAGTGTGCCTGCACCGGGGACAATAGCGATCCCGAATACATTACCGATGTCGTGCGTCCTATTTTGGCGCAGCGCGGTGATAAATTGCCCGTGTCCGCCATGGAACCCGCCGGCTTTATGCCCTTGGGAACCGCTGCCTTTGAAAAGCGCTCTGTGGCGATTAACGTGCCTGAATGGAATTCCGAAAATTGTATCCAGTGCTGCCAATGTTCTTTTGTATGCCCCCATGCCGCCATCCGGCCCATTCTGGCAACAGACGAAGAACTGGCTGGCGCGCCCGCGAGCTTTGTGACCAAAGCCGCCATTGGTAAGGAACTTAAAGGCTTGAAATTCCGCATGCAGGTGTATGCGGAAGATTGCCTCGGCTGCGGCTCCTGTGCGGACGTATGCCCGGCCAAGCAAAAGGCATTGGTTATGCAGCCTCTGGAAAGCCAGAGCGCAGACCAAGTCGCCAACCTGCATTTTGCCGACGACAATATCACCTTAAAAGACGATCTGATGAGCCGCGACAGCCTGAAAGGCTCGCAATTGCAACAGCCTTTGCATGAATTCTCGGGCGCGTGTGGCGGTTGTGGCGAAACTCCCTATGTAAAATTGCTGACGCAAATGTTTGGCGAACGCATGGTGATTGCCAACGCTACGGGGTGTTCGTCCATTTGGGGTGGGTCTTCCCCCACCACGCCGTATACTACCAACAAAGACGGCCACGGCCCTGCGTGGGGCAATTCCCTGTTTGAAGATGCCGCCGAATTTGGCTATGGCATGGGTATGGCCTATCAGCAACGCCGCGCTAAACTGGCGATGCTGGTCAACGAAGTGCTGGCCCTTGACGGAGTTCCCGCCGATCTGGCCGAAGCCATGAAGGGCTGGCTGGACAATATGGACGATGCCGAAGGCTCCCGCAAATATGGCGAAGACGTCATGAATGCCTTGGGCGGTTTTGACCATCCCTTGGCGCACCAATTGTGGCACATGGACGATCTTTTCACCAAAAAGAGCGTGTGGGTGTTCGGCGGTGACGGCTGGGCGTATGATATTGGCTACGGCGGCGTAGACCATGTTATCGCCTCTGGCGAAGACGTCAATATTCTGGTGATGGATACCGAAGTGTATTCCAACACCGGTGGTCAGGCTTCTAAAGCCACGCCTTTAGGTTCCATTGCCAAATTTGCCGCTGCGGGCAAGCGTATTGGCAAGAAGGATCTTGGCCGTATGGCTATGAGCTACGGCTATGTGTATGTGGCTTCTGTGTCCATGGGGGCCAACAAGCAGCAGGTTATCAAGGCCTTCAAGGAAGCCGAAGCCTATAAAGGCCCTTCCTTGATTATTGCCTACGCCCCTTGCATCAACCAAGGCATCCGCAAGGGCATGGGTAAAACCATGGAAGAAGGCAAGCTGGCGGTTGAATCCGGCTACTGGCCTTTGTACCGCTACAATCCTGAATTGGCCGTGGAAGGCAAGAATCCTTTCGTGCTGGAATCCAAGGCTCCTGACGGCAGCTTGCAGGACTTCTTGAAGGGCGAAACCCGTTATGCCGCCTTGGACAAGATTGCGCCCCTAGATTCTGCCACCCTGAAGGCCGGTCTGGAAAAGAGCTACATTGACCGCTATAATTACTACAAATTGTTGGCTGCCATGCCGGGCTTGGCGGAAACCGAAAAATAAGTACGTATGACTACTACCGGGGAAGGGGGCTTAAACTCCCTTCCCCGCTTGTCATGGTGCTTGGGTATTTTTTCCTTCCGTGCCCTTTCTTCGGGGCACAGCCTGTCATCTTTTGGGGTGGCAGTGCACCTTTGTTTTTTGCAAACGCTTATCTGAGGGGGGACCCCGCATGCACACGAATTTGTATATTACCGCCACTGAAACCCGCTCGGGAAAATCTGCCATTGTGCTGAGCATGATGCATGTTTTCACGCGCACCGCCCGCAGCATTGCTTTTTTTCGCCCTATTATTAATGAACCCGTGTGGGACGACAAAGATCACGATATCTCTTTGATGTTGCAGCATTTTAATCTGAATATTCCGTATAAGGATACCTTTGCCTACACGCTGGACGAAGCGCGCCACTTGATCAATTCTGGGCAGCGCAACTTGGTAATGGAAAATATCCTGCAAAAATTTCGTACTTTGACTGAAGAATATGACATGGTTGTGTGCGAAGGCACAGATTTTTTGGGCAAAGACGCCGCTTTTGAACTGGAATTAAATGCCGAAATTGCCGCAAATTTGGGGTGTGGGGTTCTTGTCATTACCAATGGCAGCGACAAATCCGCTGACGATATCCACGATTCCACACAGGTTATTATCGACCAATTGCAGGGAAGTGGACTGGATATTTTGGCGATGATTATTAATCGAGCCACCTTGAGTGAAAGTGAAAAGGACGACCTGCGCGCCCATCTTGTCTTTAAAGCTACGTCGGAAAAACCCCTGCTCTATTTTATTCCCGATGAGCCTTCCCTTGGTCAGCCCACCATGGGGGACGTGTGCAAGTGGCTGGATGCGGAAATAATTTACGGGGCGAATCGTTTGGACAGCTTGGTCAGTAATTATTTGATTGCTGCCATGCAAGTGCACAATTTTCTAGATTATGTAGCGGAAGGAAGCCTCGTTATCACCCCCGGTGACCGCACGGATATTGTGCTGGCTTCCATGGCCTCGCGTATGTCTGCCGCGTATCCCGATATTTCTGGCGTGTTGCTGACCGGTGGCATCCCCTTGCCTGCCAAGGTTCGGCAATTGCTGGAAGGCTGGACAGGCGTGCCCGTGCCCATTTTGCTGACCAAACACCATACCTATAAAACGGTGGACGCGCTTTCGCACCTTTACGGGCGCATTGAACCGACCGACGCGCGCAAAATCAGCACCGCCTTGGGCTTGTTTGAACGCCACGTCAACGGTAAGGAAATTGCCAACCGTATCAGCACGGCCAAACCTACCCGCGTGACCCCGATGATGTTTGAATTTGACCTTATTGAGCGCGCAAAGAGCTGTAGAATGCGTATTGTGCTTGCAGAAGGCGAAGAAGAACGCATTTTGCGCGCCACAGATATTCTGTTACGCCGTGAAGTTGCTGAAATTATTATTCTGGGCAATGCGGATGTTATTGGCCGGCGCATCAGCGAACTGGGCTTAGAGATGAGCAATGTGCGTATCATTCAGCCGGAGCTGTCTCCCCTGTTTGAAGCGTATGCCAACACGTATTTTGAATTGCGTAAGGCCAAGGGCATCACGCTGGAACAAGCCCGTGATAGGATGATGGATCCCACCTATTTTGCAACCATGATGGTTAAGAAGAATGATGCCGACGGTATGGTGTCCGGCGCTATTAACACCACCGCGCACACCATTCGCCCCGCTTTTGAATTTATCAAGACCAAGCCCGGTATTTCTATCGTGTCTTCGGTTTTCCTGATGTGCCTTAAAGACAGCGTATTGGTCTTCGGTGACTGCGCTGTGAACCCTAACCCCACAGCGTCGCAATTGGCGGAAATCGCCATTGCCTCGGCGGACACGGCCCGTGTGTTCGGTATTGAACCGCGTGTTGCCATGTTATCCTATTCTACGGGTACCTCTGGCAAGGGGGCGGACGTGGATGTGGTTGTTGAAGCGGTGAAAGTTGCCAAGGAAAAAGCCCCCCACCTCTTGCTTGAAGGCCCCATTCAGTACGACGCCGCCATTGATCCCAGCGTGGCCCGCACAAAATTGCCCAATAGCCAGATTGCCGGGCGCGCAACCGTGTTTATTTTCCCCGATCTGAATACCGGCAACAATACCTATAAAGCGGTACAACGTGCTGCCGATGCCATAGCCATTGGCCCCGTGCTCCAAGGTTTGAACAAGCCTGTTAATGATTTGTCGCGCGGCTGCACTGTGGCTGACATTGTGAACACGGTTGCCATTACCGCTGTTCAGGCGGCGGCTGAAAAGCAAGCCTCGTCATAGGCGTGGCAGGGGGGCGCAGGCCTTGCCCCGCTGCGGTGTTGGATTAACATAAAACCTGTAGGAAATTTTTTTATGAAAGTACTGGTTATTAATGCGGGTTCCTCTTCCTGCAAATACCAATTGTTTAATATGGATGATAAATCTGTGTTGTGCTCCGGCGTGGTGGAACGTATCGGGGAAAGCATGGGCAAATTGAGCCACAAGATTGCGCCTGGTACCGACCAAGAAGAAAAAATTGTGGTGGAAAAACCCTTTGCCACCCACACCGAAGGTATGGAAGACGTTATCGCCCTGCTGCTTGATTCCAAAAAAGGCGTTATCAAAGATAAGTCCGAAATTTACGCTATTGGGCATCGTGTCCTGCACGGCGGCGAATCCATTACGGATCCGGTGAAAATTGACGCGCATGTCAAGACCATCATCCGCGAGTGTTTTCCCTTGGGGCCGCTGCATAATCCCGCAAACCTTATGGGCATTGAAGTGGCGGAAAAGCTTTTTCCGTCGGTGCCGAATGTGGGCGTATTTGATACTGAATTCGGCATGGGCATGGCCCCTGAAGCCTATATGTACGCCTTGCCGTATGCTTTGTATGAAGAATTGAAAATTCGCCGCTATGGTTTTCACGGCACTTCGCACAAGTATATTGCCAAAAAAACAGCGGAATACTTGGGGAAACCTTTAGGACAGCTCAATTCCATTACCCTGCACTTGGGCAACGGATCTTCCATGAGCGCGGTAAAAAACGGGAAATGTGCGGACACCTCCATGGGCTTGACCCCTTTGGAAGGGCTTGTCATGGGCACCCGTTGCGGCTCCATTGATCCCGCCATTGTTCCCTTTATCATGGAGCGGAAAGGCCTGAGCCCTGAAGAAGCCGATACCCTGATGAACAAAAAATCCGGTCTGCTGGGTATTTGTGGCCTGAATGATATGCGTGACGTGCATAGCCATCGTGAAAATGGCGATAAAAAAGCCCAATTGGCCTTTGATATGCTCACCCGTGGCATTAAAAAAACGCTGGGGGCCTATTTTTTCCTTTTGGGGCGGGTGGACGCCATCGTCTTTACGGCTGGCATTGGCGAAAATGACGAATTTTGCCGTGCTGCCGTGTGTAAAGATCTTGAACCCTTTGGGATTATATTGGATCAGCAGGAAAATGACACCCGCCGTTCCGGCGCGCGCACCATCAGCACCCCCGCAAGTCGCATCCCTGTGCTGATTATTCCCACGAACGAAGAACTCCAAATTGCGGAAGCAACCTTGGAAGTTTTGGCCTAAAGGCCAGCAAGGGGTGCTGTTTTTTCGTCCCCTGTGGTGTTTACACGCCAACTATGAGGGCTTTTCTGGCTGTTTTTTCAGTCAGGAAAGCCTTCAGTGTTTTGGGGAAGGCATATATGCTCAAGCAGGTGCAAAACTAAGGCTATGGCGGGGGTGGTGTTGGCTTCTTGCGCTTGACGAATAAAGAGGGTGAGCCAGTGGGGCAGATGCTCGTGCAAAAACCAGTGACGGGCCTGTGCGTCGACGGCTGCGGGGGAAAGTGCGGTGAGTGCGAGATATAGGTCTAGCTCGTAGGGAAGAAAATCATCCGGGTCATGCCCCTCGTGGGGGACGGAGAGATGAAGACTGTGCATGAGCGCACGGACGCGCAGGGTGCCCGTGCCCATAAGGCACTTGTCGTGGTTCAGATAGACGGAGGCGTAAGGGGGGGCGGGAATAGGGCCGGGGCCTACAAAAATACGGTTGAAGGCGTATTCGAGTTCTCGCCAGTAGGGGTGGCTCGAATCGTCGGGAAGACGTAAAATGTGTGCGGCTTCGGGCAGGAGAGGGTAGGCGTGGGCGAGACGAAGAAGGCTGTCCTTACGCATTTCGGGATTTTTTGCCACAAAAAAATCGCGGATAAGGGCCAAAGTTGTAGCTGGGTTGTGGGTCTGTGTCACAGAAAGTTCCTTTGGGCTGGAGAATGATATAAATGATATATATATGCTAACCTTATTGACAAACAATGCAAATTGCTTATGCTTGCCCACAAGTAGGGGGTAATATGCACTGTAAATTTTTTATTTACATAGTATTATCAGCATTTTTGAGTTTTCCATTGTCCGAAGCTATCGCTGCCAAGCCTGCTCGTTTAATATATTGTAGTGTGGGTTTTAATCCTGTGGCGCAGGCAGGTTCGGCGCAGGTGCTGGCTGTACTGGAATTTAAGAAAAGCCTTGAACGCCTCAGCTCTGGCGTTTTTCGCGTCCGCATTGCGTGGGATAATGGCTTAGCGCCCAATTATGCCACAGCCCAGCGGAGCCTCTTGGGCGACAAAATTCACTTTACGCAATTTTCTTCTTCGTCATTAGCCGCATTTACAAGCGCGATATTACCATTAAGTACGCTCTTTTTATTTAAATATCCTGATATGACGCTGCCGCAAGCCGCTCTGGACGGGCCGGTGGGGGCACGTATTCGTGACCGCACGATCCGAGAAACGGGGTTGCGTATCTTGGCTTTTTGGGAATTGGGCTATCGGCATTTGACCTCCTCCACAAAACAGTTGAACACCCTAGAATCTATTAAGGGAGAGAAGTGGCGTATCCAGCCCAATCCCGTGTATGAAGATGCGTTTCGCCGCCTTGGCATGCTGCCTGTGAGCCTCTCGTGGCAGCAATTATACGAGGTGTTGCGCGTTAAGGGGGTGAGTGGTTCGGACAATACTTTGGCGGGTATTGAGGCTGGGCATCTGTATGAAGTACAGAAAAATCTCTTACTCACTGGGCATGGATTTGAATTTTTATGTATCATGACGAGTGAGCGTTTTTATAAATCTTTAAGTGAGACAGAGCGACGGCAATGGGACAAAGCCATTGTTGAAGCAACACAAGTGTACCGGAAAAATTTTGCACACAACAGTGTGACCCAAGAGCAAAAGTTGCGAAAACGCATGCACGTGTGGGAGATGACAGCGGAGCAGCGTAAAACTTTTGAGGAATTGGTGGCACCGAGCAGGGAAATAGCCGCGCAGAGGTCTGGGCAGAAATATTATACGGAAATTATGGATGCTATCAAGGCACTTCGCCCGCCGGCACCAAAGTAGTCACTATGAAAAAAGCATTTACCCCTTCAGTGTTTCAATCCGTCATACTTATTGTGGGTATGATGCTTATTCCAGCCTTGGTGACCCTCGTATTTTTTGAAAAATCGGCGACAGATAATTATAATAAGCAATTATTGCATGACCGCCAAGTATTTTTGACGTCATTCAAGTCGAATATCCAGTCAAATTTTCAAGATGTGCTCGATCTTGTCACTACTTTCAGCCTGCAATGGGAAGATAAAGATCGGTACATTACCCGCTGTAATGAGCAATTGGCCCTTATGCAGAGCATCATGCACACCGTGCCGTACATGGAAATTGTGACGGCCCAAGGAGAATCCTTGTGTGCCAGTTCTCCCCTGCGCCAGCACGCCGACATTACCCAACAAGACTATTTTCAGGAAGTTTTACGCACAGGTTTACCCACAACGGGGGGCTTTGCTGTACACAAAAATAAGTCGTATTTGCCTATTGCCGTACCAATTTTTGGAGATTTGGGCGTATCCCAAGTGTTTTTAGTCCATTTTGATGCGAATATGTTGCGTTTGGAAGCCGATGCGATGCTATTGTCGCGGGGGATTCGCTTTGAAGTGTACGACCGTTTTGGGCAATTGATGATCAGTCGCCCCGAAGGGCAGTCCCTTATGGGGGCCTTTACCCCAGAAAAAATTCGCAAACTGTTGTCGACGGTGCGTGCTGACAGCATTGTTAAAGTTCCGTGGGGGCCTGGGGACGAGCGGGAATATTTTATGGCGGGACTGTTTTTCAATAATACGGTCGTTCCTTATTTTTATTTGGTAGCTCCCTTGGAACCGGCACAGAGCCGGACGGTCATGCGGGTGCTGAGTCCCTCCATGCTTACCTTGCTCGGCATATTGGTGGTGGTATTGTTTCTCACGTGGTACCTTGCCAAGCAGTGGCTGGTGCAACCTGTGCTGGCTTTGGAAAAATTGATGCGGGCCATCGGTACCCAGAACGGTGAATGTTTGCCTTTTCCGGCCCGAAGTGTGCGAGAATTACGGAATCTACACAATTCTGTGCTGAATATGGCCCAAAAAATAGATGAGCGCGAGCAAAAAATTCTTCAAAGTCTCGCAGAAACAGAAGAAGCGCGTCAGGCTTTGCAGCAGCATAAGCTGAGTTTAGAAGAAACGGTGCGCCACCGCACCGAGGCCTTTTTGCAGGCTAAGGACGCGGCCGAAGAGGCCTCACGCACCAAGAGCGCGTTTTTGTCCAATATGAGCCACGAAATACGCACACCCATGAACGGTATTTTGGGTATGGCCTATCTGGCTTTGCAAGGGGACTTAGCGGCTGAACAGCGCAATTTTCTTGAAAATATTGAAATATCAGCTAAAAATTTGTTGGGCATTATCAATGAAATTTTGGATTTTTCCAAAATCGAAGCAGGTTGCATGGTGCTTGAGCATAACCCCATGACCCTAGACGGGATAATGACCGGGATACTCCCCGTGCTGCATATGGAGGCGGAGAGAAAGCACGTTGGCTTTGTGCACGCGCTGTACGGTCTGGGGGCGGTATCTTTTTGTGGTGATGCCATGCGTTTGCGGCAAGTATTGCTGAATATTGTGTCTAATGCGCTGAAATTTACCGAGCAAGGGGCCGTGAACCTGCATATTTCGCCCCTACGCCGCAGCCCAGACAGTATGATTTTGTTGTTTTGGATTTGTGATTCTGGCATTGGGATGACCGAGGAGCAATTAACGCGTTTGTGCCAGCCCTTTATGCAGGCAGACGCCTCCACCACGCGGCGTTTTGGGGGCACGGGCTTGGGGCTGGCTATTTCCAGCCGTTTGGTGCGGCTTATGGGCGGAGAAATTGCCATTGACAGCGCGTCGGGTGAAGGCAGCATCTTCGCCTTTTCGCTGAAGCTTCCGTTATTCAAAGCGGGGAAAGAGGCCTTGGAGGCCGCGCCCTTATCACAGGCATCGCGCCCAGGCGATGCCGTTACGGGAAACATTGCGGGCAAAAGGGCCTTGGTGGCAGAAGATAATGCGATTAATCAAGAAATTCTCTTGGCCTTGTTGGGCCATTGGGGCTTGCACGTCGATATGGCAGAAACAGGGCGGGAGGCCGTAGACTTGCTGGAAAAGTCGCAGGATACGCCGTATGATGTCGTGCTGATGGATATCCAGATGCCCGATATGGACGGCATTACCGCCACCCGTCTGATTCGAGAAAATAGGTGTTTTGACACTTTGCCCATTATCGCCATGACCGCTCATGCCATGCGCGGTGACAAGGAATTCAGCTTAGAGGCGGGTATGCAGGATCATGTGACCAAACCCATTGATCCAGAGGTCTTGTTGAGAACATTGCGCGTGTGGCTGTTATCATCCCCACTTTTGCGTGAGTCACAATCATGAGCCGCCGAGCGTTCATTAAAGGCCTTTTGAGCACCGCCGCTTTGGCGGCTGTGCCGTGTGGGCTGCTTATTCCGCATAAGGTGGCGGCGGGGGACATGTTTCACGACACCGCAGCGCGTGAAGCTGCGGGCGGGATGCGCGTGTTCCGCAATGCTTGTCCCTGTAATTGTTATGATACCTGTAGTATGCTCACCTATGTGCGTGACGGCGTTGTGCAATATGTGGAAGGCGCCCCAGAATCAAGTTTTACGGGCGGGGCCTTGTGCGTTAAGGGATATACCTACCCGCGTCGGCTGTACAGCCCAGACCGGATTAAATATCCCATGGTGCAGGACGGGCGCGGAACAGGCCGGTGGCGCCGGATAAGCTGGGACGAGGCCCTCCATACCATTGCCGTAAAATTACTTGATAGTAAACAGCGCGACGGTACGCTGCTGGGTGCGGCACTGACAAAGTATTCTGGTAATCTTGGCATTAGCAATTATGTGGTGGAGGGCATGTTCTCGTCCCTTGGGTATACAACGCGCTTTACGGGTAATCCGTGCTGGTCTGCGGGGCTGGACGCACAATGTTATGATATGGGTAAGATGTGGTGTAATGATCCCGAAGATCTGCCCAAGGCCCGCTGTATTATTGTGTGGGGGGCTAATCCCGCATGGTGTTCCACCCATAGCATGAAATACCTTTTTGCGGCTCAGGACAAGGGGGCGGAGCTGATTGTTATTGACCCTCTCTTGTCGCAAACGGCAGCCAAGGCCGATGTGTATGTGCAGCTGCGCCCGGCTACCGATGGCGCGTTGGCTTTGGGCATGGCACGGCACATTTTGGACGCCAATCTGGTGGACGAGGGTTTTATTCGCGATCACAGTGTGGGCTTTGCGGACTTTGCGCGTTATTTGCGGACAAAGGTGACGGTGGAATGGGCTGCGGCCGAATGCGGAGTGCCCGCCGCAGAAATTCGGGCCATGGCCGAGCGTTTTGCCAAAGCCAAGCCCGCCACTATTTGGATGGGCTATGGGCTGCAGCGCCATCCCAACGGCGGGGCCATGGTGCGCGCCATTGACGCCTTGGTCGCCATGACGGGCAATATTGGTGTTGAGGGCGGTGGTGCCCGCTACGGACAGATGATGACGGGGGATTTTGCCTATCACGCTATGCAGCACGCTGCTCCGGAAGGTTCTGTGGGCATGCCCGCCAGTGCCAAAAGCCGACTGGGCAAAAATCGTGAGGTCAATATCAACGCCACGGCAGATGCGTTGCTGAACACAACAGATCCGCCGATACGGCTACTGTGGGTGTCCGGCAAGAATCCTTTTGCTCAAGAGCCCAATCACGCCAAGATGGTCCGCGCCTTTGCCAAGCCGGAGCTGATTGTCTGTGTCGAGCAATTTTTCACCGAAACCGTGCGCTATTCCGATATTGTGCTGCCGGCGACAACATTGCTGGAAGAAGATTCCCTGTGCGTGTCCTATTGGCATTATTGGCTCGGATTGAACGAACAGGCCGTGGCGCCCTTGCATGAAAGCAAGTCTAACACCGCCATTGCCGTGGCCCTTTCCCAAGTTATGAATGCGCTGTCGCCCGGATCGTGCACCTTTCCGCAGCGTGTGGACAGTAAGGAATGGTTGAGTAAAGAATGCAATGCCACGGTGCGCGCGTATTTTGGTATTGGCGGATGGGAAGAATTGCGTCACGGGCCGGTCAAGGCCAAAATGACCACTTCCGCCGCGTGGCCCGACCGTGTGTTTGCCACACCCTCGGGCAAATACGAATTCAAGTCCGATTTGTGCGCGCGTAACGGCCTGAACGCCTTGCCCGTGTATGTGCCGGGGCGCAAGCCAAGCCGGCCTTTTCAGGCTATCACCCCGCATACGCAATTTGGCATCCACTCCCAATTTGTCAATCTTGACTGGATGGAAGCGGTGTACGAGGAACCCTTGGTGTACATCAACCCCCGCGAGGCTTTGGCGCGCGGCATTACTAATGACAGCCCCGTGCGTGTTTTTAACGATGTGGGAGAAGTGTGCCTAAATGCGCGCTTGAGCGAATGTGTGCCCGCAAATTGTGTGGTCATGTATGAGGCGTGGTTTCGCAAACTGCCCTATAATGTCCAGAATATTATTGACGAATGCCCCGCAGATATGGGCGCGATGAACACCGGACAGGCGGGCTTGGCAACGCATGCACAATTTGTAGATATTGAAAGTTTGAGTACCTAGTGTAACATTCGCAACATCGCTCTTTCTTCATACCCTTCAGCCCCCCAAATACCATGCCAGCACGCTACGCTTTTTTGATCGACTCCCATAAATGCACCGGCTGTCACGCTTGCGTGATGGCTTGCAAAAATTATAATCAACTGGCGCCCTATCAAAAATGGCGCATTGTCTATGCCCTAACCGAGGACGTGTATCCTTTTGAAGGCCGGGCCTTTTATTCGTTGGGGTGTAATCATTGTGAGGATCCCGCATGCCTTAAAGTCTGCCCTGTGGGGGCCTATTCTATCCGCCGGGACGGCATCGTGGTGCATGATTATGACCAGTGCGTGGGCTGTGGGCGCTGTGTACGCAGCTGTCCCTATGAGGTACCCACCTTTGACCCCGGCATGCAAAAAACCCACAAGTGTAATATGTGTTATGAACGTATTGACAAAGGCTTACAACCCTTCTGTGTGCAAGCTTGCACCACCGGAGGCCTCAGCCTGATTGATCTGCACACTACAAATTATACTATTCAGTATCCGGCCCGTTTTCCCTACCGCCCCGAGCTGAACCCTTCAACCCGTTTTTTACTGCCTCGGGTGCCCCGCTTGGTCATGCTTTAGCATCGGCTCGGGCAATAGCGCAAAAAAAGGGAAGGCAAAACCTTCCCTTTTTTTGCGAACTTCGGTGCGCGTTATTTCTTTTTTTTGGAGTTTTTGAGGCTTTTTACCGGAGTGAGTTGGCTCAGAATAATTTTGTCTTGATCACCCACCCGCTCCAGCACCATGGAAAAACGCATGAGGCCTTGGGGCAGAGGGGGATTGTAGGTGCCGTGCACAACGGCATTGCCGGTAAGCAGGGTAGCCGAGCCGTAATGGCTGGACACCACATCGGAAACGGTCAAACGGCGGATATCCATCTTGCCGTTTTTCAGGTTCTCAATGTAATTTTCCTTATCTTGCAGTAAGCCATTGGAGCCGATGTGCAAAAAATTTTCTGCCAGAATTTTCTGAAGGGTAGCCGTGTCTTGGGTCATAACCGCTTCAACATACTGGGCCACGGTGTCGGGGCGGGCGTGGGCTACGTTAGCCATCAACAGCAGCAAAGGTAAAGCAATAATAACTAGCCGTAACAACATATACATGCTCCTTAATGTCTATTAAAGATAGCACCTTTAACACTTTGTATGCAATTTTGTACCTGCAAAAATGTCTTTCTGTCAAGAACAATCCGCCACAAAGGTATTGCTAATCTTTATCAGCTGGGTTATTTCTTTTGAGTTCAAATAAAGCACACTCTGGCAGCGGCCTGGGGTGCCCGTGAGTTTTCGGCATTGTGCGGGGGACGAGCGCGTGTTTGTGTTGATGTTTCGTCAGCAAGCGGCGCGGCGGGTAGTAAGGTCAGGGCTGGAGTGGAAGAAACAAACCCGGAGGATACACTCATGGCATACGTCAGCATGAAGCAAATGCTGGAAACTGGTGTCCACTTTGGTCACCAGACCCGTCGTTGGAACCCCAAAATGCGCCCCTACATTTTTGGCGCGCGTAATGGTATTCATATTATTGACTTGCAGCAGACGGTTAAGTTGTTCCGCACTGCCTACGACAAAGTTGTTGATACTGTCGCCAGCGGCGGCAAGATGCTGTTTATCGGTACCAAGCGTCAGGCGCAAGAAGCTGTCAGCACCGAAGCCGGACGCGCGGGCCAATACCATGTGACCAACCGCTGGATGGGCGGCACCCTGACCAACTTTGTGACCATTCAAAAAAGTATTGACCGCCTGAAGAAGCTGGAAGGCATGTTTGCCGACGGCTCCATTGCACGCTATCAGAAAAAAGAAGGCTTGAATCTGCAGCGCGAAATGGAAAAGCTGGAACTGACCCTCGGCGGTATTAAAGATATGGGCGGCCTGCCCCAGTTGGCTTTTATCATTGACCCCAACCGCGAAGATATCGCGGTGAAAGAATGCCGCAAATTGGGCATTCCCATTGTGGCTGTCACTGATACCAATTGTGATCCCGATCTGATCGATTTCATCATTCCCGGTAACGACGACGCTATCCGCGCGATTAAACTCTTCGTGACGGCTTTTTCGGAAGCCTGCATGGAAGGCGACGCCATGCGTAAAGACGGGAAGAATAAGGACGTTGAAGACGAATTGAAAAAAGTTGCCGCCGCTCCTGAAGCCGCTGCCCCAGAAGCTGCGCCCGCTGCGGAATAATCTTACGGAGAAATATATGTCGATCACTGCACACATGGTGAAAGAACTGCGCGATATGACCGGCGCAGGCATGATGGATTGTAAAAAAGCCCTCCAAGAAGTGGAAGGCGACCTCGAAAAGGCCGTAGACTGGCTGCGTCAAAAGGGTATTGCCAAGGCCGCTAAAAAGTCTGGTCGGGCTACCTCGGAAGGCGTAGTGGCTTTTGTGGACGGCAACGGCGGTAAGCTTGCGGCTTTGGCTGCGGTGTGCTGCGAAACAGATTTCGTGGCCCGTGGCGAAAAGTTTCAGGAATTTGCCGGCCGCGTTGTTAAAACCGTGCTGGATCAAAATCCTGCGGATAACGCTGCGCTGGACGCCATTCTTGGCGAAGACATGAAGGAACAGATTGCTACCGTGGGTGAAAATATGACCCTAGGGGCTTTTGTCCGCATGGAACGCAAAGGCCCCGGCAGCATTGGGGTGTATATCCACTCCAACGGCAAAATCGGCGTGTTAGTTGATATCGAAACAGGTTCCGACGCCACTGTTGCCAAGCCAGAATTCCACGATCTGGCAAAAAACTTGGCAATGCAAATTGCCGCCGCCAGCCCCCTGTCGGTAGAACCTTCGTGCCTAGACCAAACCACCGTTGAGCGTGAGCGTGAAGTCTACCGCCAGAAAGCTCTGGAAGACGGCAAGCCCGCAAATATTGTTGAAAAAATTGTTGAAGGCGCGGTCAAGAAATTCTACAAAGAAGTTTGTCTGATGGAACAATTGTTCATCCGCGATGACAAAAAAACTATTGCCGATGTTGTTAAGGAAGCTTCCAAAGCCTTGGGTGATACTATAAAAGTTATTACTTTCGCGCGTATACAGCTTGGCGTAGAATAATCGGCGCAAAATGCTATATATAGGGGGGGCTTCAAGCCCCCCTTTTTTTGTGTTAGGTATGAATAATTCAACTTTCAAACTACAGGTGGAAACCACGATGGCCCAACTTCTCTACAAGCGTGTCCTGTTAAAGCTGAGCGGTGAAGCCTTGGCGGGCGAACAAAAAACGGGCATCAACCCGGCGACTGTTTCAAAAATATGCCAAGAATTGGGCAGCGTTTTGGATATGGGTTTGCAAGTGGCTCTGGTTATTGGCGGCGGTAATATTTTTCGGGGTCTGTCGGCTTCGGCTAAAGGTATGGAGCGTTCTTCGGCGGACTATATGGGCATGCTTGCCACCGTATTGAACGCGCTTGCGGTGCAGGATGTGCTGGAAAAACAGGGGCATCCCACCCGCGTGTTGTCTGCCATTACCATGCAGGAAGTGTGCGAGCCCTTTATCCGCCGCCGTGCTCTGCGCCATATGGAAAAAGGCCGTGTGATTATTTGCGCTGCGGGCACGGGTAATCCCTATTTCACCACGGATACCGCCGCTGCGCTGCGGGGCATGGAGCTTAAATGCGACGCCATTATTAAAGCCACTAAGGTGGACGGCGTGTATGATAAAGATCCCATGCTGCACAGTGATGCGGTGAAATATACCCGTATTTCCTATGACGAAACGCTGGCCAAACACTTGGGTGTTATGGACGCCACGGCCATTGCTTTGGCACAGGAAAACGCTGTGCCTATTATTGTGTGCAAAATGTTCGGCGGACACATCGGCCGCGCTGTGTGCGGTGAAGACGTGGGCACCACCGTCGCTTGAATAAGATTTTGAAATATATGTAAATGCCTTTACTTTTATAGGGAGAACTGACCATGGACAAAGACAGCCTTTTGTTGGACGCCGAAGAGCGTATGGAAAAAGCCCTCACTTCCTTGGACAAGGAATTTACCAAATTGCGTACCGGTCGCGCTTCCACCGCGCTGGTTGAATCCATCAAATTGGATTATTACGGCACCCCCACCCCCATCAGTCAAGTGGCCTCCATTGCCGTGCCGGACAGCCGCAGCGTGACCATTCAGCCTTGGGATAAATCCTCCTTTGGCTTGGTGGAAAAAGCCATTCTTAAGTCTGATCTTGGTCTTACCCCCATGAATGACGGTAAGGTTATTCGCATTTCTATCCCCCCACTGACCGAGGAACGCCGTAAAGATCTGGTGAAAGTGTCCCGTAAATATACCGAAGATGCCAAGGTTGCCATTCGTAACGTGCGCCGTGACGTGAACGACAGCTTCAAAAAGTTGGAAAAAGACAAAGTTTTGTCTGAAGACGAATTGAAGAAAACGGGTGAAGAGGTGCAAAAGCTCACCGACAAATATGTGGCTGAGGCAGACAAAAGATGTCAGGGCAAAGAAAAGGAAATAATGGACATTTAGTTTGATGCACCACACGCTCCCCCAACATATTGCCATTATTATGGACGGCAACGGTCGCTGGGCGCAACAGCGGGGCATGGCCCGCACCGAAGGCCATAAGGCTGGTGTGCAGGCTGCCCGCGCTATTGTGACCGAATGCCGCACCTTGGGCATTAACTATCTGACATTGTATACCTTCTCTCGTGAAAATTGGAATCGTCCACGGGAAGAAGTGGCCTTATTGTTCAGCCTGTTGGTGCAATTTTTGACCGAAGAAGTGCCCAATATGATCAAACAGTCCATTCGTTTGAATATTTTGGGTGAAGTGGGCGAATTGCCGCTGGCAGCTCGCACCGCCATTCAGCATGCGGTGAGGCGTACGCAGAGCGGCACCGCCATGGTGGTGAATCTGGCCTTAAATTACGGGGGCCGTGACGAAATTGTACGCGCGGCCCGCAAATTGATTGAAGACGGCGTGGCTGCACAAGATGTTACCGAAGAGAGCCTACGCAAGCGTTTGTACACGGGCGCTATGCCCGACCCCGATCTGGTCATCCGCACCAGTGGAGAAATACGCGTCAGTAATTATTTGCTCTTCCAATGTGCGTACAGTGAATTTTTTTTCACCCCCGTGCTCTGGCCCGATTTCACCCCTGAAATTCTGCGTCAGACTTTGGAAGACTTTGGAACCCGCAATCGTCGTTTTGGCAAGACACAGGAGCAATTGGCATGAGTGAACGTTTTCCCGCCAATGTACAACGTATCGTCACAGGCTTGATTCTGGCGGTCATCTTACTCGGGGCTTTGTACTACCGTGGGCTGCCCTTGTTGTTGCTGATTATGGCGATTTCCGCCTTTGGTTTGTGGGAATTTTATTCGTTGTTCTGGGGCAAGAGCGGGCGCATTGTTTCGCGGGTTTTTGCTATTATTCTCGGGTGGGGTATGCTGTGCCTCTCGTGGATGCACCGCCCCCAAGACGCATTGGTCTTTTTGGGCGCGGGTTTTGTGCTTTCGGCCCTCAGTTTTTTATTCCGCTGGGATGTTGTTGACGATACCGAAGCCTTTGCGCCCGGGGGTATTTTTATGGCAGGGCTTGCTTATGTGCCGCTGTTGCTGCTGCCCGCTACCTATTTGACCTCTCCCAAATTGCTTTTTGTGCTGTGCGCCGTGGCTTTTTCGGATACTGCGGCCTATTTTATCGGCACCCGCTATGGGCATCATAAATTGTGGCCTCGGGTCAGCCCGAAAAAAAGTTCCGAAGGCGCGGTTGCCAGCCTTATCGCCTGTGTGATCATCTGCACCGTCATCGGTTGCATCTTCGGTCGCGCTCCGTGGTGGTTTTTTGCCTGTCTTGGGGTGCTCCTGAATGCCTTTGCCCAATTGGGTGATTTGTTTGAATCTGCCCTCAAACGCTCCGTGTCCGTCAAGGATTCCGGCTGTATCCTCCCCGGTCATGGCGGTGTGCTCGACAGAGCCGACAGCCTTCTGTTTGCTATGCCCGTTTTCGCCGTTGTTGATCAATGGATGGGATTCTTCTAAGCATAAAGGTTTACCTATGTCTATGTGGCCTCCTCAGGATACGAACTTGTGCTATATTTCGGCTGCGCCTTCGCAGGCGTGGGCGGAGGAAAGCCCTCGGGGCCTCACTTTGTTGGGGAGCACGGGGTCTATCGGCGTGAACGCGCTCAAGGTTATAGCGTGTTATCCGCAGTCTTTTCGGGTGTTTGCTTTGGCTGGGGCGCGCAATGTGCGCCTGTTGGCGGAGCAGGCGGCCCAGTGGCGCCCTGCTTGGTTGGGGGTTTTGGACGGTCACGGTGCGGACGCCTTAAAGGCACTGTTGCCCGCAGGCTACACGCCCCGCATAGTGACGGGGGCGGAGGGCTACGCGCAGCTGGCAGCCTTGCCGGAGGCCAGCACGGTGCTTTCAGCACAGGTTGGCGCAGCGGGTTTGCGCGGCACGGTGGCGGCCACGTTGGCGGGCAAGGTGGTATGTCTGGCGAATAAAGAATCACTGGTACTGGCAGGCGGGCTGATCCGCGATATTTGTGCCCGCACGGGCGCGACTATTTTACCGGTGGATTCTGAGCACAATGCCTTATTTCAAGGGCTGGCTGGGCGTTTGGGAAAAGACGTGCGCCGGATTATTCTGACGGCTTCGGGCGGGCCTTTTCACGGGCGCTGCCGCGCAGACTTAGAAAAAGTGACCTGCCAACAGGCGCTTAATCATCCGAATTGGAGCATGGGTGCTAAAATTACTATCGATTCTGCCACATTGATGAATAAGGGCCTTGAGGTGATGGAGGCCTTTCATCTGTACGGGGCGACGCTGGAAAATATTGGCGTGGTGGTGCACCCGCAGTCTTTGGTACATTCGCTGGTGGAATTTAACGACGGTTCGTTGATGGCGCATATGGGCATGCCGGATATGCGTATGGCCATAGCCCATTGTTTGGCGTGGCCCCGCTGTCTGGACAGCGGCGTGGCGCCTTTAGATTTGATGCGGGCGGGTACCTTGACCTTTGCCGCGCCCGACTTAGATTCCTTTCCTTGTTTGGCTTTGGCGCGCCGAGCTTTGCGCGAGCGGGGGGGGCAGTCGGTGGTGTTGAACGCCGCCAATGAAGCCGCCGTGGCGCTATTTTTGGCGGGTAAGGTGAACTTTATGGATATTCCCGCCTTACTCACGCAGGCTATGGACGATTATGCCGCTAGCGCACCGGGGCACGAGCCTTTGTGTCCGGCGCTTTCGGGCTCAGACATGGCGCAAGTGAAGCCTCTGCTGGACACGATTGAACGCCTTGATCGGCATACACGACAAAAAATATATACGTGGGCCAACATTCCCATGTAATACTCTGGAGCAGCCTATTTTGATTACCGTAATTTCCGTCATTCTTGTCTTAGGCGGTTTGATTTTTTTTCATGAATTAGGGCATTTTGCTGTAGCTCGTGCCTTTGGTATGGGCGTTTCGACGTTTTCCTTGGGTTTTGGCCCCAAATTGTGGTCACGCACATGGGGAAAGACGGAATACCGTCTTTCTGCGGTGCCTTTGGGGGGCTATGTCGCCTTGGTGGGCGAAGAAGATGACGCGGAGCTTCCCGCAGGTTTCACTCCAGAAGAAAGTTTTAACCGTCGCCCCCCGTGGCAGCGCTTGCTTGTGGTTGCCGCCGGCCCTGTCGCGAATTTTTTATTGGCGTGGTTTTTGTGTTGGGGGCTGGCCTTCGCTTACGGGCAAGCTGAAATTTTGCCCAGTGTTGGTGAAGTGCAGGAGAACAGTCCTGCCGCTGCCGCCGGCCTGCGTGCGGGCGATACGGTGCTGAACGTCAACGGAACGCCCGTGCGGGATTGGATGGATATGTCCACCGCTATTGCCGCCAGCAAGGGCGCGCCCTTGTCCGTAGAAGTGGCTCGGGGGGCGGAAGCGCAGCAGGAACAAGTGACCTTGCATGTGGTGCCGCAAGCCGCCAAAAGTAAAACAATTTTTGGGGAAGAGCAGGAAACGTGGCGCATTGGGGTGCGGGCCTCGGGTAAACACCGCATTATTGATTTGGGATTTTGGGAATCGGCCCACGCCGGGGCTGTACGCACGTGGGATATGGTTGCGCTGACGTGGATGGGCTTTGTCAAATTAGCACAAAGGGTGGTGCCTCTCGATCAAGTGGGCGGCCCGATTATGATTGCCCAAATGGTGGGGCAGCAGGCCTCCGAAGGTTTATCCAATGTGCTGGCTTTGGCCGCGCTGATCAGCATTAACCTTGCCGTTTTAAATTTACTGCCCATTCCCGTGCTGGACGGCGGGCAAATTGTGTTTTGTGCTTTGGAAACGGTCATGCGCCGTCCTTTGGGCGCGCGTTTCCGTGAATACACTATGAAAGCGGGCTGGATTTTTCTGATGGGCCTGATGGTTTTAGCCACCTTTAATGACGTGTGGCGTATTGTGAAAGGCTGGAGCATTTTTGGAGGCTTTGGCGGATGAGTCTGCGCCTGATTTGTAACGCCGCTGAAGGCGTGTTACAACTTTTGCTGGTGCGGGACAATACGCTTTTGTGTGCACAAGCCTGGCCCGCCCCCACGCGGAGCACGGAAATTATGGCCCCAGCTCTTGCCCATATGTGGCAAGAGCTGGGCTGCTCGGTGCGGGATATAACGCAGATAGCGTGTGTACACGGGCCGGGAAGTTTTACGGGAATTCGTTTAGTGCTCAGTACCGCTGCGGCCTTACGCCGTGCCTTGCATGTTCCGGTGGCGGCGCTGGATTATATGCACGCGTTGGCGCTGAGTGGCTGTTGCCGGCTGCACGCTACGCCCCTGCCGATAGCGGCAGGTACACTATGGGTTCTCACCCATGCGCGCCGTGATTTGCTGCACTGCCAGCCTTTCCGCCTTCCCGCCTTGGGCGGAAACTCTCAGGCGGAACCTGCGCCGCTTGTCCCGCTGGCCCCTGTGGATTTGTTTAGCCTTGCCGCATGCGCGCACCGCATCAACGCGCAGTCCTTGGATTCTGCGGCGCTCTGCCTTGGCAGCGGCTTGGTGCGGAACGCGTCATTTTTTCGGGAGCAGTGTCCCAAGGCTTTGTTGTGCGGCTCGGTCTATGCTGAGGTCAGCACCCAAGCCCTATGCCTGCTGGCCCAGCATGCCAGCTATGTGCATGCCGATCCCCGTCCTTTATACATTCGGCCCTGCGATGCGGTGGAAAATTTGCCTGCCATGGCGGCTCGGCAAGGGCGCGATGCCGCAGAAGCGCAGCTACAGCTTGACGATTTGCTTAAGCGCCCGACCACCCCTGATTTCGCCTACCGGTCTTAAAGCATTTCTGATTCCAGACGCTCCCTCCGGCACTTTACGGCGAAAGTAAATTTCGCCCGCCCCGTCTTTTTCTCAATAAAAAACTTCACGTAAGGTGAGCCCCTTCGCCGGAGCGGTGATAGGGGCGTGGCTGCGCTTGCGCGTGGCGAGAATACGGGGAATATCTTCCGGCTGCAGGCGGCCTCGCCCAATAGCCACGAGTACCCCCGTGATATTCCGTACCATTTGTTTTAGAAAACCGCTGGCCTCAATACGTAGGGCTACATTGGCAGAATCGGGGCAAAGTTGTTCTTCTGGGGCGCGGTAGAGGCGGTGTACGGTGCGGACGGTGGTTTTAATGTCCGTGCCGGCATTTTGCAGTGAGGCAAAATCGTGACATCCGGTCAGATAAGGCAGGGCGGCGTCCAAAGCGCCAAGGTCAAGGGGGCCACAGGGCCACACAAAGGGGTGCAGGCGCGGCGGAGTATCAAAACGGCGGGTCCACAATTGATAGGTATAGGCCTTGCCCACCGCGTCGAAGCGGGAATGAAATTCGGGGGCGGCGGCCTCGGCCTTGAGCACGCTAATATCGTCGGGCAGGTTGGTATTGAAGATACGTAGCCAGCCTTCCGGCAGGGCGGGGCCTGTGTTTTCAGGGATATCCATATGGGCTATTTGGGCATCGGCATGGACGCCCGCGTCGGTGCGGCCTGAGCCGTGCACCCGCACCAGATCTCCCACGACTAAACGCACGACCCGCTCCAATTCTCCCTGAATTGTCAAGGGAGGATGGGGCTTTTCTTGAATCTGCCACCCACTATAGCGGGTGCCGATATAGGCGACGGTCAGACGAATACGGGGCATGGCGTTTTAGGGTTGCATGTGCATACGGGTCATGAGTTCGGTCAGTTTAGCCGTGGTTTTGGGGTCAGCGTAGCTTAAAATTTCCCCAGCTTGTTTGGGGGATAATCCAGTCAAAATTTTGACAGCAACGCGCTCATCCAGGCTTTGCAACGTTTGGGCGGCTTGTTTGGGCTTCATATTGGCGTAGACAGCAATAAGGCTCGAAAGTTTTTTGCCTTCCACCTCTTGTGCGTCCTTAAGCATGCCCTTGACGCGCAATTCGGCAGATTGCAATTCTTGGAGGCGTTGCTCCATCTGTTGCTTCAGAACCAAAATTTCCTGTTCGCGGCGGGCTAATTCTTGCTGCTTGCGGTTGGGGTCTTCGGGTGGGGAATAGGCGTTGACCTTGGGGGCGGGGGGCGGCACGGGGGTGGTCATGGGATCAACGCTATTGGT
Source organism: Desulfovibrionaceae bacterium (assembly GCA_036655975.1). Lineage (GTDB taxonomy): Bacteria > Desulfobacterota > Desulfovibrionia > Desulfovibrionales > Desulfovibrionaceae > CASQEL01. The sequence goes on from JAVVPD010000003.1 coordinate 30,160, forward strand.
GGGCGCGGGCTGAATCGCAAGGGGGCTGTTGCTGCCCGCAGGCAAAGGTTTGGCGGTGGTGGAACGGGGCGGCAGAGGATTGCCGTTGGCATCTTGTCCGCGCATAATTTGTTGTGCGGGCGGGGTAAAAGGCGAAGAACCCGTTGGCTGGGGTACTGTGGGGGCGGGAGGTGTGTCCAACGCGGCGGCATGAGCCACTTGCGCCACCCCCATATGGGGAATAGGCAATTTTTTGAGCTGTAGCATATTCTGCCACCACGGGCTTTCAACAGCCGGAGCGGCTTCCACACCGCTGGGCAGCAGCGCTAAAGTCGTCGTTGCGGGCACCGCTGGCGGAGCGGCAGGAGACGCTGCTATTTCTAGGGGCGCGGGGCTTTGGTTTGAGGGGCTATCGGCCTTTTCCTTAGTGGCTGTGGAAACAGGCATGGTGACCGAAGCGTGAGCGCCAGGATGCAGACGCTCCGCCGCTGTGACCGCTGCCGAGCCTTGAGGCTCGGTATTCGTGGGGGAGAGAACCTGCTGGGTGGCGGGGGCTGCGGGGCTGCCCATGACCAAGTTGGCTTTTTCTGGGAGCAGCGCGGTGTTTACGGACTGGCGGGGCTGTTCAGAGCTGTCGGCTGTTTCCCACTGTAGTGTGGGCAGAGGAATATCGGCTACCAAGGCTGCCAATACGCACAATTTTATGACTGCAAGGACGATGATGCCCCGGCAAAGCTTAGAAAGCCGTAGCTTTGTAGCGAAGGGTTGCTGTTTCGTCATAGGTGCGCTGCTCCTTAAGGCGTTCTTCAAGTGCGTACTGTTCGTGTTGGCGTGATTTTAATTTTTCAAGTATTTTCCGTTCTTTAGCTCGGTATTGTACGTGGCGGCGGGCTTCCTCAAAAGATTGTTGCAAAGTACGGATTCGTAAAAGTGTAGACGATAAATCTGTGCGTAATCCTTTGATAAAATGCTCTAACAGCCACCTTTGCCCCTGATCATTCAAAGGGCTTGTGTATAAGGCGTGCTCTTGTTCACTGAGCAGCGTGCGGATGTTTTCGGCGCGTTGCTGTTCGTTGACCAGCAATTGCTGGATGCGGGCCAATTGCACCTTGGCTTCTTCTTCTAATTGTTCCCGATATTCGAGAACTCTTTGCATTTTAAAAGAAAAACCCATATTGCGTATCCTTTGCCAATTTCATGACTCCGCAGAGAATATATACTATTATGCAAGGATGGGGCCAAATTATCGCGCGGCGTGGTTCAGTGGGCCGCAGCCTTGCCCCGGCGCGTAACTTTTACGCAAGGCTCTATTCACATATTCCTGCGCCTTGGTTATGGCCACCCGTAAAGGCAGACCCAAGCCGAGGCCCGTGGCAATGGCGGCGGACAAAGTGCAGCCCGTACCATGATTATTTGTGGTGTCCACATGCGCCTGCACCAAGGCTACAGCATCCGCACCGGGCACGCACAGCCAATCTGTTACCATAATCGCATTGTCAAAATGCCCGCCTTTGATCAACACGGCCTTAGCTCCCTTGTCCAGCAAAATGTTTCCGGCTTTTGCCACGTCATCCGCATTTTTAATGCACATGCCTGCCAGCAATTCTGCTTCGGGGCGGTTGGGGGTCAGCAGGTCAGCCAAGGGAATAAGTTCGTCCTGCAGGGTTTTTACCGCGTCTTCCTGCAACAGGCGCGAACCGCTCTGACTGACGCACACCGGATCCACCACCAGTGGAAATTCTCGCTCCCGCAGGCCTTCCACCACCGTGTGGATAATTGCCGCCGAAAATAGCATGCCCGTTTTCGCCGCCTTGACCTTGAAGCCTTCCAGCACCGTTTGCAATTGTAACAAGACAAATTCCGGTTCCGGCGCGTGGATCCCCCGCACACCCCGCCCGTTTTGCGCGGTTAGGGCCGTGATCACACTCATTCCGTAGCCTCCGAGGGCCATGATTGTCTTGATATCCGCCTGAATACCCGCCCCGCCTCCAGAATCCGAGCCCGCGATGGTCAAAATATTTGGTATCATGTGCTTGCTTGTCCTTTTGATGTTGGTTTTGCTGGGGGAGGTTTGACCTGTTCCCCCCTCTCCCCTTGTTTGTTTACACCGCAGCTTCCAATAATAGATTATCACGGTGGATGACTTCAGGGTAATGGGCATCGCCGAGGGCAGCAGCCACTTCGTGACGTTTAAGGCCCATGATTCGGCGTAATTGTGGCGCGGCGTAATTGGAAAGCCCCACCCCAAGACAATGCTGTTTGTTCATGACGCGTACGAGGGAACCCGCCTGAAAATTTCCGTCAGCAGCGGTGATGCCCCCGGGCAGGAGGCTGGAGCCATTATGACTGAGGGCGTAGGCTGCGCCATCGTCCACAGTAATGGTTCCGGCGGGTTCGGACTGGTAGGCCAGCCAGAATTTACGGCGGGAAATACTGTGCTCTTCGGGGCAGATCCAAGTGCCTTGGGGGGGGAGTTGGATAACCTGAGCTGCGGGATCGTCCAGATCAATAATAGTGCTTTCAAAGGCTTGGGTAATGACATCAGCTTCTTTACCGGGCAAAATAAGGGTGGGCACGCCGAGCTGGGCAGCGCGCTGGGCGGCGCGGAGTTTGGAATACATGCCGCCGGTGCCCACGGCGCTTTTGCCGCCACACAGGGTGTCAAGGTTGAGGCTGCGGACTTCTTTGATGCACGGCATGATGGCGGCGTCAGGCGTGGTGAGCGGATTGGCTGCGAGCACCCCCCCGGCGGTGGTCAGGTTGATGAACAGATCCGCCTCAACCAGATTCACCAGCAGGCTGGCGAGATTGTCATTGTCGCCAAAACGGAGTTCGAGGGTAGATACGGTGTCATTTTCGTTGATAACGGGGATAACACCCCAGTGGAGTAATTCGGCAAAGGTATTGCGTACGTTGAGAAAACGCTGGCGGCTGCGTAAATCGTCGCGGGTGAGCAGTACCTGAGCGGATACGATACCGTGCCTAGCAAAGGCCGAATCATAGGCATGCATTAGGCGACTCTGGCCTACGGCGGCGGCCCCTTGGCGGGCGGCGAGGCTGGCAGTATCGCAGGTAGTGCCAAGGGCGGCACGTCCGGCGGCTACGGCCCCAGAGGACACGAGCACAACGCGCCGGGGGGACAGGCCAGACTCAGGATCCGGCGCACCGCGCAGGGCCGCCAATTGGGCCACGATATGGTCAATAACCGCAGTGTCCAGCCCCTGGGGCTTGGTCAAGACGGCGCTGCCCACTTTTACCACCACACAGCGGGCCTCTGCCAAGGCACGGGCGCGCCTGCTTTGCCAGTCCATGAACATCACTCCTTATTCGTGGGTGTAAATGACCTCAATATCTTCAAATTCTTCTTCTGGAACTTCAATTTCCTTAAGATGCAGGAAGGGATCATGGGGGTCAAGGGCGTCACGCAGGGCCCACAGACGTTCGATGAGCGGGTCAAGGTTGAGGGATTCTTTGGCGGAAATAAAGAATATTTCGCGTCCGTCATTGACGGCGCGCTGCCGAATTTCGAGCAGGCGCTCGGGGGTGATGAGGTCAATTTTGTTGACCACCTGCACTTGTACGCGCTCGGACAGCCCTTCGTCAAAGCGGGCCAATTCTTCATTAATAAGGTCAAAGCCCGCCCAGGGGTCTTCGTCGTTGATGTCTTCTACGCTGAGGATGTGAATGAGAAAGCGCGTGCGTTCCACATGTTTGAGAAAGCGATGTCCAAGCCCCATGCCTTGATGGGCGCCTTCAATAAGGCCGGGAATATCGGCAATGACCAAGCGACGGTCGGGATCTATTTCGTCAATCATCACCCCAAGGTTAGGAATAAGCGTGGTGAAGGGATAGGCCGCAATCTTGGGCTTGGCGGCAGAAACGGTGGTGATAAAGGTGGATTTACCCGCGTTGGGTAGGCCAATAATGCCGGCATCAGCCAGAATTTTCAGCTCTAGACGTAAATGGCGTTCTTCACCGGGTTCACCGGGTTGGGCAAAACGCGGCGCGCGCATGGTGGCGGATTTGAAGTGCTCGTTGCCCATGCCGCCGCGCCCGCCCTGCGCGATAATCACGGAAGCTTCGGGGTCGGTCAAGTCACCCACCACCACTTCGCCTTGGGGGGTCTGCTCAAAAATGAGGGTGCCCGTGGGCAGGTGAACGAGCAAGTCTTCACCATTACGACCGTGACATTGGCTGCCCATGCCGGGTTGACCGTTACGGGCTTCGTACAGGCGCTTGAGGCGAAAGTCGTAGAGACTCAGCAAGCGCGAGTCGGCGCGCAGAATAACACTTCCGCCACCGCCGCCGTCTCCGCCGTCAGGGCCGCCACGGGGAATGAATTTTTCACGGCGAAAGGAAACACAGCCATGACCGCCCTTACCGGCGCGCACCGTAATGGTGGCCTCGTCAACAAATCTCATGCGATAACTCGATTGGCTTATAGGGTGGGGGAAAGAAAGTCTTTCCTGTTCACCATAAATAGTTTGTAGTTTCTATATGTATAGTGCCGGAAGGGCACGTATGCCACGTAAAAAAACAATGATGCCTTAAGCTCCGTGTTTTTGCACAGCGAAGCCCAAGAAATAGCAATTTCTTACGCGACACAGGCAAAAACAACGAGCATAAAGCATCATTGTTTTTTACGCATTGAAGGTCAAGCTTTTATGTTTTCTGTCCGAGCCAAGGTAAAGAACGGCTAGGGGCAGAAGCCCGGTCATTAAACCTGAGCTGGAGCAGCTACGGGTTCAATGTGTACACGGGTCATGACGCGACGTTTACGCAGGTACTTTTCGTACTTGACCACGCCGTCGATTTTAGCAAAGAGGGTGAAGTCTCTGCCCATGCCCACGTTCACGCCGGGGTGAACCTTGGTGCCGACCTGACGGACAAGGATGTTGCCCGCAAGCACAACCTGACCACCAAAGCGCTTAACGCCACGTCGTTGGCCGTTACTGTCGCGACCGTTGCGCGATGAACCGCCTGCTTTTTTATGTGCCATGATATATCTCCTGAAACAATGCTAGGTTCAAGCTTTACGCGGTGATGCCCGTAATCTTCAGGGCTGTAAAGTCCTGCCGATGCCCACGCAATTTGCGTGAGTCGTTACGACGCCAGCGTTTGAACACCATAATTTTTTCGCCCCGACCATGATCCAGCACTTCGGCTTTCACACTGGCATTTTCCACATAGGGAGCGCCCACTTTGAATTCTGCACCGCCCAGCATGAGCACTTTGTCAAGGGTGATTTCGGAACCCACAGGGGCGCCCATCTTTTCCACAATGACTTTGCAGCCTTCTTCAACGCGGAACTGTTTTCCGCCTGTCTCAATAATTGCGTACATGTTAAACCTCCGAAAAGAGAAAGGGATATTTGCCCCAGAAATAGCGTCTTGTCAAGAGGCTTGGACAGACTACATAAAAAAAGATGATAATTCGCGCTTTCTTTTATGCGGTGTTGGGGCTAGTGTCGCGAACATCGTATCTTATAGGAGTTTCCCCCATGGCTGCAAGCAGTAAAATTGGTGATCAATGTGATTTAGACGTACACGCTCTTTCCCACGACGGCCGCGCCGTGGGGCGTGTTCTCGACGAAAATGATGCAAGTGCGCGAGGACACGTGGTTTTTGTCCCCGGTGCTTTGCCCGGACAAAGGGTGCGCGTGCGCCTAACAGCCGTGAAAAAAAGTTTTGCCGAAGGGCACTTGGTCGCCGTGTTGACCCCCGCTCCCGACGCCGTGCCCCCCGCGTGCCCGCATGCTGACGATTGTGGCGGCTGTCCCCTGCAAGAAATGCCCTACACGGCGCAATTGCAGTGGAAGCAGCGCATTTTGAGCGACGCGCTCACCCGCATTGGGCGGCTGAAAGATCTGACTATCCGCGATATTATGCCCTCGCCGCAAGAATGGGGCTATCGTAATAAGATGGAATTTGCCTTTGCCTCCAACGTGCAGGGGCAGCTGTATCTTGGTTTACGCCAGCGCGGGAGCCATGAGGTTGTGGACATTACCCATTGTAAGCTTTTACCCGAACCCGCCATGAAAGTGCTGGCTGTCATGCGCGATCTGGCGGCAAAGTCCGGTTTGGATTCGTGGGATTCTGATGGAGGCGGCAGCGGATTTTGGCGTTTTTTGGTGTTGCGTATGCCGCAATCCATGCCTGTTGGGGAAGAGAAAAGCGCTTTGGCCCGGCAATGCTTGGTGTATTGCATCACCAGCCGCCGTACCGCTACAGAGCATGTATTGGTGAAGGATTTGGGCCACGCACTGATGGCCGCTGTGCCTGAGGTGACAGGCTTTGTTCACGAAGTACGTGATAGCGTGGACAATGTGCCCATGGGCGAAAAAAGTTTGTGTCGCTTGGGTGAGGACGTGCTGACCGAATATCTGGGCGGGCATGCCTATGCAGTGGGCTGCAAGTCCTTTTTTCAAGTGAATAGCGGCGCAGCAGAAAATTTGTGCACGGCGGTGGAAGAAGGCGCTGGGCTTAGTGGTGCGGAAGTATTGTGGGATGTTTATTGTGGCGTGGGCGCGCCGGGCCTGAGCATTGCGGGCAAGGCCGCGCGGGTGTACGGCATCGAAACCTCCAGTCAGGCCGTGGATATGGCACGGAAAAATGCCGAAACAGCGGGCTACAGCCATTGCGCGTATGCTGTGGGCGAAGCGCAGATTTTACTCCGCAGGTTAGCCGGCCCTCATGTGGTATTGGTAGACCCGCCGCGCGGGGGGCTGCACAGTGAGGTGGTTAAAGAACTTTTGCGCGCCAAGCCCAAGCGCATTGTGTATGTTTCGTGTAATCCGGCAACCTTGGCACGGGATGCGGCCTTGCTTGTGCGGGCGGGCTATGCCATTGGCATGGTGCAGGCTGTGGATTTGTTCCCGCAGACACCGCATGTGGAAGCGGTGATGGTGTTTGACGCTGTAGCGGGATAGACGCTTGGCTGGAGAGGGGGGAGTGCGCTTGGTGTTGCGTTAATGTGGAAAAAGCCATTGACGCAACCAAGGGTGCATGATACCTTTTCGTCGGACTTGTGAAATGGGGCACGATAGCCTCGTTGGATAGAGCCATGAAGATTAAAGAAGTGCTGGAAGTACACCGGAATAACATTAGTGTGCTTGGCGGTGCGGGAACCATTGGGCTGCATATGGTCAGTGGGCCACTTGTGGGTTTTGCCATGGGCTATGGTTTGGATATGTGGCTCGGTACCAGCCCTTGGCTCAAAATTATTTTTTTGATTGTGGGCGTGGGCGCGGGTTTTAAAAATGTTTATGACGACACGCGCAAATTGCTCAGGGAAATGCAGGCAGAAGATGATCAAAAAAACCGTCCACGCTTTTGACGCATGGCTCTGGCGGAGGGGCTTTCACCATCCGCATATCCGCGCTATAGCCTTGGCGGAAGTGCTGCTCGCCCTGCTCGCTTTGTTTGCGGGCTTGGCGTTTTTTCCCTTCAGTTTTTGGCCCTTGACCTTTGCCGTGGGCCTTGTGGTTTTTGCTTGGAATTTTTATGGGTCAGCGCGCTTTTTATTGCGTCAGACCCTCACGGCGTATAGTTCAGGCCTATTAATGGTTCTGCTCATACGCTTTAGCGGGCGGCTTTTGCTCACCGCTGTGGTGTTGTATGTGGCTTTAATTGTGTACAATGCTCCTGTTATCGCCCTGGTTTGTGGCCTTGTGGCGGGAATGACAGTGGCTCTTGTGACTTATGCCCTTACCGGCCTGGCCGGACACAACCGTAAGGAGGCGTGAATATGGCTGGTGGATTGCCGCATCCGGTACTACTCTCTACTATCTGCAACATGGACTATCTGACCATTGGCGGGCAGCTTGTAGAGTTTAAGCACGTCTTTTACACATGGATTGCGATGGCAATTTTGTTCATTACGGCCTATTTTGTGCGCCGTAAATTGACCTTAGTGCCTGGTAAAACTCAAAATGTGTTTGAAGCCATCATCGGCACCATGGAAAATTTTATCCATGAAAACTTGGGTGATGACGGCAGAAAATTTGTGCCCTTGTTGGCGGGGATATTTTTGTATATCTTCACCATGAACATCATGGGGCTGCTTCCCGGTTTTGACGCGCCCACGGCCAACTTGAACACCACTGTCAGCATGGCTGTCTTTGTGTTCTTGTATTACAATTACATCGGGATGGCCCGCTGGAAATTGCATTATATCGGTCATTTCACGGGGCCTTCCAAGTGGCTTATCCCCTTGATGCTGCCTTTGGAATTGGTTTCGCATATTTCGCGCCCGCTTTCGCTTTCTCTTCGTCTTTTTGGTAATATTCGCGGCGAAGAAATCGTTATCGTACTGTGTTTTTTCATGGCTCCGCTTTTGGGAACCCTGCCTGTCTATGCTTTGTTCCTGTTGGGCAAAACTATGCAAGCTTTCGTGTTCTTCATGCTGACCATGTTCTATTTGAAAGGCGCTTTGGAACCGGCGCACTAGGCCGCCTTCCTGCTGTACGCCTAAAAAATTTGTGGGGAATGGTCTTCGGACCAATAATATACACTTACTACATTCTAAGGAGTGCCACATGCGTAAATTCCTGATGATCGCCCTGAACACCGCTGCCCTGATGGGTATGGCTACCATGGCTTTTGCTGCTGACAAACTTGACGCAGCGGCTCTTGGTTACACCTGCTTGGCTGCTGCCCTTGGCATCGGCATTGCAGCCTTTGGTTGCGGCATCGGTATGGGTCTTGGCCTCAAGGGCGCTTGCGAAGGTATCGCTCGTAACCCTGATGTCAGTGGCAAGATCACTGGTACCATGATTTTGGCCTTTGCTTTTATTGAATCTTTGGCAATTTACGCCTTGGTTGTGAGCTTCATCCTGCTCTTCGCCAATCCTTTTGCCTAGGCTTCAAGACGCATTATGAAAAAGGGAGGCTTTGGCCTCCCTTTTTTTATGCTTTTTCCAGCGTTGCCCGCACGGTCTTGGGGTCTAGGCTTTCCCCCGTCCAGAGGTGGAATTGTTCGGCGGCTTGGGCGGCAAACATATCCAGTCCGTCCTGAATATCCCAGCCAGCGGCGTGGGCCTCCCGTAAGAAGCGGGTATGCAGGGGGGTGTAGACCAAATCGTAGGCAAGCCCGCCGTTGGGGGCAAAGGCAGCTGCGGGATAGGGGCTTTTATCCTGCCCATCGCCTTGCATGCCCAAGGGGGTAGCGTTGATGAGGATATCAACCTGAACGTGGGTGCGTTTTTCCCACGGCACGTATTCAATTTGAAATTCATGGGCCAAAGCCATGGCTTTGGGCAGGTGATGATTGGTGAGGATACTAGTATACCCTAAGGTTTGCAGCCCTGCCAGCACCGCACGGGCTGCCCCACCCGCTCCGAGAACAAGGGCCGAGCACAGTTTTTTACCCTGCAGCGGGGCCATGAAACCCGCCATATCCGTATTATGCCCGCACAGGGCACCGTCTTTCCAGAACACGGTGTTCACCGCCCCCACTTGATGTGCGGCGGGGGTGATGGCGTCGAGCAGGGGAATGATACGTTCTTTGTGCGGAATGGTCACACTCAGGCCGGCAATAGGCAGTGTGCGTACGGCGTCTATCAGGGCCGCAAGTTTTTCCGGCGGTGTGGGCCAAGCCATATAGACCTTGGAAAGCCCCGCTGCGGTGAATGCGGCATTATGCACCCGTGGGCTTTGACTATGCCCGAGAGGATAGCCGATGATACCATATAATTGTTGAGGAATATTGTTCATAATGCGGCGGGGAAGAGGTTTATGATCTCTGCCATGGACATGTCTGGGCGGATGGGCAAGAGGGCCAAATGGCGGAAATCTTCCTTGGTATCCATGTCCAGCTTTAATTCCGGGCGGCGCAGGGCTGGGTTGGCAGGGTCAAAGGTGGCAATGCGGTAGATGGTCGGATTATCCCAGATGTATGACAGGCAATGTTCCCGGTGTTGGGGGAGGCTGGCCTTGTGCTCCAATTCCTCCAGCAAGGCCATGGACAGGGTTTCCGCGCCCAGCCCATCGGGCCAGAGATTTTTGTGCGGGATGTGATTATAGGCGTAGTCCACGTCCGCTTGGGCGTAAAATTCGAGTAATTGATCAATGGCTTCGCCGCTGACCAGCGGATTGTCGGCACAAATGCGTACGATCTGCTCCGCCCTGAAGGCTCGGCCCGCCGCGCAAAAGCGGTGCAACACGTCATTTTCCGAGCCACGAAAGACCGCGATGCCCTGTTGTTGCAGGTGTTCGGCCAGCACATCGTCCAAGGGCGTATCGGGAATAGCCACCACCACTTGTTCCACCCGTGTGGCGGTGGAAACGCGCTGTACAATCCAGTCGATGAGGGGCAGGCCGCGCAAGCAGAGCAGGGTTTTTAGGGGCAGACGGCTGGAGCCGAGGCGGGCTTGGATAAGCGCGACCGTGCGGGGAGCTGTGCTATTCATGATACAGCCTCATTGTTGTCTGTGTGGTCACTATCTAATAGTTCTAGCATAATACGGATAACATGATTTTTGTTGCGGCTGAAGGTAAAGCGATTTTGGCGGTCAAATAAGCGTTGCCGGTTTTCGGCTTCTAGCATCCTTTCAAAAACATTACGCAATTTTGTGTCGCTGATTTTACTCATAATACCCAGATAGGCAAAACCGTTATGGGCGCGGGCAAAACTGTGTTGGGCTTCGCGCTGATGGTGCGCCACAACCAGCGCGGGCACACGCATGTGGGCCAATTCATAGACCGTGCGCCCTGCCGAGCAGACCGCGAGATCTGCCCCCTCCATCATCCGCGACATCACATTGGTGGTATTGGTAAATTCTACGAGCGGATTATTGAGCTGGGCGATATGGGTGGCGAGCGCCTCACTGTGGACGTAGCCCGGCCCAGCCACCACGCGGATGTGGATGCCCCGTGTGCGGCAGAGCGGTTCAATCACATCAAGGGTGCGGCGGGTGAAGTCTGTGTTGTCTGTGCCTCCAAAAGTCACCAGCACCGTGCGTACTTCAGGGCGGAACACATTGCGGGCCGCGCCCGCAAATTCGTCGCGCAGGCAAAAATAGCGCGGCCCGTAGCAAAAACGCTCGTCATGCACTTTTTCTTCGTACAGGGCATTGATCACATAGTCAGCCAGCAGTGCGCCTGGGCCTTCGTCTTCAAAATTGACCACGCGTATCCCCGCCGTTTTCAGGCTGTGCATGTAGTCGCGCTCGGTGTTCAACATATCATTAATGACCAGATCCGGCTTGAGGCTCAACACTTCAGCCGCCAGATCTTCACCGTGTTGCATGACTGTTTTGTGGTCGCGGGCCGTGATACTGGTAACGGCGAGCTCGCTTTTGCGCGTACACATAAAAGTAATGCGGTGTTCGCTGATTTCATGGGCCAGCATGAGTGCACGGTAAATATGCCCCATGCCGATGGCCGGATAGCCCGCCACCACAAAAACCACATGGCGGCGCATGAGCAGGCGTTCGCAAATCCACCAGTCCTGATAACTGTTAATTTCCAGCGCGCGGTCATTCAAAAAATAGGGGATGGTGCGGTCAATGTGTCCGCTGAGTAGGGCCGTGCTTTTGAGAATAATCAGGGCTTTGCTTTCCATATACAGTAAGGTGCCCGAATCGTCGTCCAGCAGCGCGTCTAGAGTGCCGTTATTGTGTTCCCAGATGCGTTGGCGCACGCTCTTGACCGTAACCAGACTGTCCGCGTCGGATTCTGCAAAGTTGTGCCAAGCGTCGTCAATATCTACCCAAGTGAGCAGGGGGCAGCTGGGGCGGTAAATCAGTAAGTTTTCAAAATTTTGCGCTACTTCTTCCAAAACATGGCGCAAGGCGTGCACAATATCCAGACCGCCCACATGGAAATCTTTATTGTAACGGAAGCCCACCCCAGCGCGTTCACACAGGAGTGAAATTTCTTGGCTGTCGGTGAGCACGATGATATTTTCGCCGCTGGTCACTGCCCGGGCCGTGTTCAGGGCGCGTTCCATTAGGGTGATACCCGCCAACTTTTTGATCAATTGGTCGGGAATAACCGCATTTTTTTTGATTGCAGGAATGATAATAACGCGTTTTTGCATGGCTACTGCTTATTCTTGGCCTTGGGGTTGAGGTTTACCGTCAATTCGTCCACGGGCGTGTCCGGCTGTTTACCAAGACAAATGGCCTGACACGAAGCCCCAGCAATGTGCAAAGAGTCGCCCGCTACGGTGAAGAGGCAAGGGGCGTCATAGTTCCCCCACGCTGCGGGAATGGCAGGCACATTGGGCACCGTAAACGTCAGGCTGGTGCTTTCATCCTGGGGACGGATTTCAAGGTTGGTGAACAGCAATTCTTTACCAATCATGCTCATGCCGGGGCAGAAGGGCAAAATGCGGGCCACGGTGCGCCCAAGCTCGGCAGTGCGGTTTTGGGGAAAGCTTGGGCCGGGGTTCAAGGTCAGGGTGCCTTGTTTGGTGGGGGCGCAATAGCTGAGTAGGGCAGTAATCCCCACACATGCGATGACGATGAATATAATAGTGCGTACCATGCTGTTCTCCTTGGTGAGATGCAAAAAGATAGCCTGCCTGTGGCTTGGGGTCAACGTGTAGGCTTTGCGAACGCATTCCGCCATTTTGCCCTTTCGGTGTCTTTTCTTTTGCAAGGATACAAGGTATGTGCTTCTATGCGCCTGAGTGAATTTTGGGTAGCAATGCTTATCAGAACTACGGAGAAAAAAATGAATATTATAGATATCATCACCGACATTAGCCCGCAAAAAACCATTACCCGTCCCTATATCATTGCCGAAGCTGGCGTCAACCACGAAGGCAGCATGGATATTGCCCGCCGCCTTATTGACGAAGCCGCTGCCGGCGGGGCCGATGCTATTAAATTTCAAACCTACAAAGCTTCCACCTTGGCTTCTAAAGACTCTCCGGCCTATTGGGACACCACCAAGGAAGCTACCACCAGCCAATATGAGCTGTTCAAGCGCCACGACAAATTTTGGAAAGGCGAATTTGAAAGCCTCAAAAAACATTGCGATCAGGCGAGTATTGCCTTTATGTCCACCCCTTTTGATGTGGAATCTGCCCATTTTCTCAATGATATGATGGATGTGTTTAAAATTTCGTCTTCTGACATCACCAACAAGCCTTTTATTGAAATTTTATGCGGCTTTAATAAGCCCATCATCCTGTCTACTGGGGCCGCCTATCTGCACGAAATTGCCGAGGCTGTGTCTTGGATTGAAGCCAAGGGCAATCCTTTGGCGCTGTTGCATTGCGTGTTGAACTATCCCACCTTGGACGAAAATGCGGGCCTTGGCATGCTTGTGGCCTTGCAGCAGCACTTTCCGCAGCATACTGTCGGTTATTCGGATCATACCCTGCCCAAGGATATGAAAATATTAGAAATAGCTACTTTGCTCGGCGCGCGTATTTTAGAAAAGCATTTTTCGCATGACAAAACATTGCCCGGCAATGATCACTATCACGCCATGGATATGCACGATTTGATGCTTTTTTGCGCCAATATGGATCGGATTGTGTCGGCTATCGGCCCTCTAAAGGTGGAAGCCTTGGATTCGGAAGAACCTGCCCGCCGCAACGCGCGTCGTTCGCTGGTGAGCGCACGGGCCATTCCTGCGGGTAAGGTGTTGGATCCCAAAGACCTGACGTGGAAGCGCCCCGCCCACGGCATCAGCCCGCGCTGTTATGACAGTGTGCTGGGCATGAAAGCTCGGGCCGATATTCCTGAAGATACGGTGCTGCAATGGGGAAATTTGGAATAAACGCTCCACCCCGAAGCGTATAACAGCTTGGAACCGTTGGCCTTGCAGAGGCACAATGGCATATAAGCAGACGGAAAATATGACAGAAGAACAGTATTTAATGCTTGGCCCCATGCCCCGCGTTGCCAAGGCCGCCACTCACAGGGCGGCTGGGCCGTGGTGTTTTGTGGGGCTAGAGGAATTTTTCCCCAATTGGGAAGAGGACTTTAGCTTTGCCCCCGAGCCTTTACGCGATAGAGACGCTTTGGCGGTGGCGGCGGCGCAGGCCCAGCGTTTGGTCGCGCGAAACATTGCGCCCTTGGCTGTTCATGTGCGTCCTAAGGGTTCGCCCCTGCCCACCGCCTATTGGGATATGGTGTTCGGTGCTTGGTTGATTATGGTCACCCAACAGGTGGTGGATCGCTGGCTGCGGGTGCAGGCCATGGTGGAGCTTTGGGGGCAGGAGCCTTTGACGGTAGAGATTCTACCGTCTGATTGTACCTTCACCTTTGGGGATGATCATGATTTTGTCCTCGGCGGCTGCTTGGGGCAGACGTATAACCATTGGCTCATGTCGCGTCTGTTAGAACCTGTGTGGCCTGCGGCGTGGAAGAAAGTTGTCTTGTCTCCGGTGCATGAACGCCAGTGTGCAGCGGATACGCCGCTGAGGTGGAAGGAAAAGGCCAAAGAGCTTGCACGGCAAATGGTGTTGCGCTGGCCTTTTCCGGCGGTCAAGGGCTTTGGCTTGCGGCACATGCTGCGTTTTTCGTGGGCCTTGCGGGGCAATACAGGCACAGAAGATCGCTCTAGGTCTTTGGCGGCGCTGGATGTGCCCTATGCACAGGTGCCAGATGAGCACCTGCCGTGTGATATTTTACCCTTGCTGTACGCCTCTTTGCCTCAGGGTATTCGCAATGCTCGGCATCCTGCTGCCTTGACACCCGCCGTGCGGGTGAGAACACGGGTGGCGAATGTGTCGGCTTTGGAAGACACCCCCTATCGTATGCTTTTGGCCCGCTGGCGGGGTATGGGGCACAAATTGGTGTTTATCCAGCACGGCGGCAATTATGGGCATGTGCGAACCTCCAGTGTGGATCCGGTGGTCGAATACTGCCAGCACGCCTTTATCACTTGGGGTTGGACCAAGCAAAGCCCGTGCACAGGCAACTTTATTCCTCTGCCCCACGCGCAATTGGCGGCTTTGCGCGACAAACACACGAATACCTCAGATCAATTGCTCTTTGTGGGATCGGAATTAACGGTTTTTCCGTATCGTATGGATTCGCGCTTGACGCCTTGTCAAGTGCTGCAATACCGTGATGATAAGCAGTGGTTTTTTGAAGCATTGCCCCGTGCGGTGCAAAAGCAGTGTCAATATCGTCCGTATTTTAGTGTTCCCGGCGCGTTGACTGATGCGGAATGGCTGTTGCCGCGTTTTCCTCTGGTGCATTTGTGCTCCGGCCCACTGGACGCGCATATGTTGAGCTGTCGCTTGCTGGTGCTTGATCACCACGGTACAACTTTGGAACTTGGCATGGCAGCCAATGTACCCATGGTGATGTTTTGGGATCGTCAGGCTTGGGGCTTGTGCCCCGAAACCGAAACCGCGCTGGACGATCTGGCGGCGGTGGGTATTTGGCAACCTACGGCCGAGTCTGCGGCTATGCATATTTTGCACATTTGGGACGATATACCCGGATGGTGGAATAGCGAAGCTGTGCAGGCGGCCCGCCAGCGCTGGATGCGTCAATACGCACTGACCGTGCCGGATTCTATCGAACCTTATTGGATAAAGGCTTTGACCTCGCTATGAAAAGTTGTGCAAAAAAATCGT
>JAVVPD010000003.1:45694-60214 GCA_036655975.1 Desulfovibrionaceae bacterium
GATACAGGCTTTGAAATCATTATGAGATTTTGTACGTATTGGGTAAAAAAAGTTTTGCTTGTTGTGGGGATGCTGTTGTGGGCTCAATCTTTGGCTTGTGCGGGTACTCTGGAAGACGCGCAGAGCGCTCTGGAAAAGAAAGAGTTTACCACGGCCTACAAAATTTTGCAGCCTCTGGCCGATGGGGGCAATGTGGAGGCCATGTATTTTGTGGGCCGCATGTATGAAGCGGGGCAAGGGGTCAAAAAAAGTTCTTCTAAAGCGGCACAGTGGTTTAAAAAGGCCGCAGAAGGCGGTGATTTGAGCGCACAGAACAGCTACGGCGGTGTGCTGACCTCGGGCGACGGGGTTAAGCGTAATGCCGGCGAAGCCGTCAAATGGTTTCGCAAAGCGGCGGAGGGTGGGCATGCCACCGCCCAGTACAATTTGGCCTATATGTACGCTAACGGCAATGGGGTTAAAAAAGACGAAAAAGCGGCTCTGGACTGGTATACCAAGGCGGCAACCCAAGGTTTGGCCTCCGCTCAATATTCGTTGGGGTGGATGTACATGAATGCCAAGGGCGCTACCCAGAGTGACACGCGCGCGGTGCAGTGGTTTCAGAAGGCGGCGGATCAGGATCATGTGAAGGCGCAGAATAATTTGGCCTTCATGTATGCGGAGGGGCGGGGCTACCCGCAAGATTTCACCAAGGCGGCCCAGTGGTATCAGCGGGCCGCAGATCAGGGCTATGCCAGCGCGCAATATAATTTGGGTTTTTTATATGAAGAAGGCAAGGGCGTGCCCAAGGATTACACCAAGGCCGTGGATTGGTACCGCAAGGCGGCTGATCAGGGCGATCCGGCGGCCCAATACAGTATGGGGCTTATGTGTGAACAGGGCACGGGCACGGCTACCAACCTGACCGAAGCCCGCCGCTGGTATCAGAAAGCTGCGGATAATGGCGACCGCAACGCTAAGACGGTGCTGGCTGCCCAGCAGAAAGGTTCCAGAGCCGTGTCCAGACCGGACGACAAAGGCACGTCCAAGGGGGGCGAAGTGAAAAAATCTTCGTCGAAAAAAGCTTCTAAAAACGAGGCGTCCACCAGCACGAAAAAGAAACGTACGGAAAAAAAATCTGACAAGGCAGACAAGCAGGATAAAAAGGAAAAAACAGACAAAAAGTAGGGTATTTCGACGAAATTTGGCATGCAGCGTTGGGGGAGCCTACACGGTGAGGGCAATGCCGGTGCCCCACGGAACTAATTGTGTGGGCATGAGCCCTTGCTGTTGTGCGTTTTGGTAGACTGCCGCCGCACGGGCGGCACTATCTGGCGCACGGGACGGGTTTTGGGGTTGGGCATGCAGGTTGCGGCCCGCGCCTTGGGGGCTGGAAGAAAAGTTGTTTGGCCCTTCGGCTGCTTGGGTACTGGCCTCTTGCCGAGCCTGACTTTCGAGGCTTGCGGCCTGTGCGGCAACGCTTTGATCCTGAGCAGAGGGATTGCTTGGGGCCAAGGCGGCACTGCGTACTTGGCGGGCTTTGTCCTTAGTGGCTTCGGGGTCGCCGGGGATGGGGGACGTGTCGATGGAAACGGAGCCGCCCACGGCGTATTGTTTATTATCCGGCCCGCGTTGGTAAGTGTAGCTGGCCCCCCCACTGACATGGGAGCCTCCGGTGGCAATGTGGCTTTGCTCGTGAGTACGGACTTCCCGGTCGCGCTGCTGCAATTTGTTGAGCTGTGCCTGCGCTTCTGGGCTGAAATTGACCGTATCCGCGCCCATGCCCGAGTTTCTGCCCTGCTGGTGTTGCTGGGAAGTGCTCGAACCCGTACCAATGTCAATACTTGGCAGGCTGTTCAGGGCCGTGGTGCCGATTTCGCCGACCATAATAACTCCGTATATTTGGCGTATCATATAGTATGTCGACTCAAAAGGCAAAAACTTTAGGCTTGCAGATGTCTTTTCTTCACTTGAGTTGCCCCGACTTTCCCGATACAAAGGCCCCATGACTGCAAGCTCTTCCTCTTCTCCTGCTCCGATTTTGGCGGGCATACAGCGGGCCTTGCCCATTGTGTTGGGCTATGTGCCTGTGGCCTTTGCTTTTGGCGTGCTGGCGGTGCAAAATCATATCCCGCCCGGCTTTGCGGTGTTCATGTCTGTGGTGCTGTTTGCCGGATCTGGGCAATTTGTGGCGGCCAGTCTGTGGGGGGCTGGCGCTGGGGCCGTAACGGTGATTCTGATGGTTTTTGTGGTTAATCTGCGCCATCTGCTCATGTCTGCGGCCTTGGCGCCGCACCTGAAACCCTTGGCCCGCTGGCAAAAATTTATATTCGGCTATCAAATGACGGACGAAACCTTTGCGGTGCATTCTTCGGCTTTCCAGCAGGGTTGGGCCCTTGTGGTTCCCACGCTGTACGCATGCAATATTACCGCACATGGTGCATGGGTGGGGGGCACCGTGCTGGGCGTGATTTTCGGCAGCCTGATTACCGACGTGCGTCCGCTAGGGCTGGATTATGCCCTTATCGCTATGTTTTTAGCCTTATTGGTTCCCCAATGCCGTGAACGTCTGCATGTGGTGGTGGCGCTGGTGGCGCTGGTACTGTCGGTAGGTTTGCGTTTGGCGGGGCTTGGGCAATGGAATGTGTGCATTGCCACGGTGCTGGCGGCCATGCTGGGGGTATATCTACAGTGTCGGGCTGAAGGGCGGTGCCGCGTATGATGGGGGATATGCTGGCGGGGCAGGGGGAATTGCTCATTGCCATTGTGGGGGCGGCGGTGGTGACCTTTATTCCGCGCGTGGTACCCATGATGTATTTGGCTACCGACAGATTGCCACCGCTGGTCAAAAGTTGGTTGAGTTTTGTGCCTGTGGCGGTGCTGGCGGCCTTGGTGGGGCCGGACATTCTTATTCGTAACAATACTTTGGATTTTTCGGTACACAATCTGTTTTTACTGGTCGCCCTTCCCGCCATGGGGGTGGCGTGGTGGACAAAAAGTTTTTTTGGTACGATTTTATTCAGTATGGGGGCGGTGGCCTTAGCGCGTTATTTGGGCGCTTGAGGTGTCTTTTGCGCCCTTGCGGTCGAAGTAGCCGCCGATGTGCTCTTCTTCCACCATATCCGCCCCGTCGAAACCGTGCAGGTGCAGCAGCATTTGGGCTTGAGCGCGCAGTTCTGCACTTAAGGGGCGGCTTTGCAAGAGCGGTGCGGGCCGCAAACGGATTCGGAAGTCTGTCAGACCCGCCGCCGCAAGAGCCGCTTCGGCCTCAGCCAGGCGGTGGAGCAAGGCCGCAGTGGGGTGCATGCCATAGGCCAGACGCGTGAGCAAACAGGGGCGGGCTTGTTGATCTGGATGCGCCAAACCTGTTGTGTGCGCCCAGAGGCGAATCTGCGCCTTGCTGACACCGCATTCGGCCAGTGGAGAGCAAATGCCCGCTTCGCGCAGGGCCCGCAGACCTGGCCGGTGGGCGTGCAGATCATCAGCATTGGTGCCGTCACACAGGAGCCACGATTGTGCACCGGGAAGCGCGGCTAGGGCCGTATGCAGACCCCGTATCAGGGCCTGTTTGCATATATAGCAACGCTCAGGGCTGTTATTGCGGATGCCGTTCAGGGCCAGAGGTTGAAAATCAAAACTGTGCAGCGTGAGGCCCACCTCGTGCGCCCATTGGCAAGCCGCATGGCTTTCGCTGTGGGCCATGTGCGGGCCTTTGGCATGCAGGGCGAGAACGGGAATCTGCGCTTGTAGCGCCATGTATGTCACAAAGCGACTGTCCAGCCCGCCGGAAAAGGCCACAGCCAAGGGGCCACGGGCGGCACATTGACGCAGATAGTCCTCAAAAGCGCGGAGGCTGTCCTGTCTGTGAGGGGGAAGCACGGGATTACACGACGGTCTTGCGGTGGCAGGCGGCGTGAAAACTGGTGCTTTCGTCCTCGGGCATGGTAAACATATGTTCTGTGGTGGGAAAAGTGCCTTCGCGGACATCGCGCACATATTCGCCCACGGCTTGGTGGATAATCGTCGCGAGATCGGCATAGCGTTTGACAAAGCGGGGCGTGTGACCCGCAGTTAAACCCAGCATATCGTGAAAAACGAGCACCTGCCCATCGCAGCCCGCCCCCGCACCAATGCCGATGGTGGGTATAGCCACCAGGCTGGTGATGTGCTTTGCCACTTCTTGGGGTACGCATTCCAGCACGAGGGCAAAGCAGCCCGCTTCTTGGAGTGCCAGCGCTTCGGCACATAAAAATTGCGCGCTGTCGGCAGATTTGCCTTGCACCTTGAATCCGCCAAGTACGGCAAAACGCTGTGGGGTAAGCCCCAGATGCCCCATAACGGGAATACCCGCCGCTACCAGCGCCCGCACCTGCGGCAGCACGGTTGTACCGCCTTCTAATTTGACCGCGCGCACTCCCCCCTGAGCCATGAGCCGCCCCGCATTGTGCAGGGCGTTTTCAGGGCCGCATTCGTAACTCATGAAGGGCATATCGCCCACCACCAGCGCATGGCTTACGGCGCTGGTTACGGCGCGGCAGTGGTGAACCATTTCGTCCATGCTTACGGACAAGGTGTCTTTGCGCCCTAGCACCGCCATGCCCAGCGAATCTCCCACCAGCACCATATCTATTCCGGCACTGTCCACCAGCGCGGCGGTAGGCGCGTCATAGGCGGTGAGCATGGCAAGGCGCCGCTGCCCTTTGCTGTGGCGAATGTGTAAACTGCTCAGAGCGGGGCGGCTGGCAGCGGGGGCGGGCGTTGTGGCGTACAGGCTTGTGGTCGTATCGGGCATGGCAAGGCTCCTTGTAAAGCACAAAAGGTTGATGGGAACCAGTCTAGCCCGAAATGCCGTGTTCATCCATTATTTTCTTGGGGGGTATATTTTCTGGGGGAAGCGCGCACCTTGCGTGGCGCACACATGCTGAGGATTTTTGCCGCAGCCTTTACTGCACCCGCAGCAGCCTGCTCCTGTACGCCGCACCTTCTGAATGAAGGTATATATAAGGTACCCCGCCGCGAGGCTGAGGCACAGGGCAATAATACTTTCTTGCATGGGAAAACGCTCCTTATCTGTATATCAATACTATATGAAATTGATTTTCAAAGTCAATAGTAAAATTTTTTGGGACTTCACCCTAATGTCCGTGGGCAGGCAGCCGATAAGAAGGCAACAGTGGTTTGTGAACGCAAGGACGCGTTCCAGCAATGTGCGCCGCTGAGCGTCTAAACATTCAAGGAGGAATGTTATGGGCATGTATATTAATCACAACTCGATGGCCACAAATGTTGCTAATAATCTGAGCAAGAGCTACGGCAACCTCGCAACATCCACCCAACGCCTGTCTTCTGGCCTGCGCGTGAACAGCGCCGCTGATGACGCCGCCGGTTTGGCTATTCGTGAATTGATGCGTTCGGACATCAGTGCCCTTAATCAAGGGGTGCGTAACGCCAACGACGCTATTTCGATGATCCAAACGGCAGACGGTGCCTTGGGGATTATCGACGAAAAGCTCGTGCGGATGAAGGAATTGGCGGAACAAGCGGCTACCGGTACCTACGACTCCACCCAACGTCTGATGATCGAATCCGAATATCAGGCCATGGCGTCGGAAATTACCCGTATCGCCAATTCCACCGACTTCAACGGCATTCATTTGCTCAACGGGAATCTGTCCGGCAGTCATAAGGGCGGGGCTATGACCTCCAAGGGTGAAATGAAGATTCACTTTGGTTCCGCCAACGACTGTGCGGAAGACTATTACTATGTGCGTATCGGCACCTCCACCGCGTCCGCTCTGGGCCTTGGGAGTCAGTCCGCCAATAACGCGGGTAAGTCTATTTCCACCCAGTCGGCAGCACAGGCCGCGTTGGTAGCGGTACAAGACGCCATTGTGTCCAAGGACAAGATTCGCGCGCATCTTGGTGGTTTGCAGAACCGTCTGGAAAACACGGTTTCCAACTTGAAGATTCAGTCGGAAAATCTTGCCGCCGCAGAATCGCGTATCTCTGACGTGGACGTGGGCACAGAAATGACCCAATTTGTCCGCAACCAAATCCTCACCCAGTCTGCTGTGGCTATGCTCTCGCAAGCCAACGGCATGCCGCGTATGGCTATGCAGCTTATCGGCGGCTAGCCGGTATATTCGTAGTGGAAGGGGATAGCCACTTGACACAAGCCCAACGGTCTTGACCGTTGGGCTTGTGCGCTGTTAGGGTTCCCCATGCGTATTTTGAGTGTCAATTCTTGTCTGGACGAGGCTTTTCAGCAGGGCGGTCATGAGGTTTTGTCCGTATCACTGCCCGGCGGTACGCATGCTTTGGGACAGGTGGCGGGGGTAAGCAATTTTTGCCCTGATATGCTGTTCCAACAGGAAGCCCTAGGCAAGCCCGTAGTGTTGACGGACTTGTCTTTTTTTGTATGTGTTAAGGCCTTTTGGTCTATTGATACGCATATCAATTTGTATTGGCACCGCTATTACGGGCGCCTGTTTGATATTTTTTTTACTCCGCATAAAACTGTTTGCGCGGAGGCCCCCGCCCATTGGCAGCATCCGAATGTATGCCGTTTGGCCTATGCGGGAACGCAACGCCCGTGGAAAGCCCATGCCGCACGGGCGGACGCGCTGAACTTTGTGGGGCGCATGACCAGCCAACGCCCTTTCCGTAAACATTTTATGGATTTTTTTCATCAGCGTTATGGCCTGCAAGCCCGAGAAAATATTTCGTACGCGTCCATGCTTGATCTGTATGCGGATACGCGGGTGTTACCCAATGAATGTATGGCCCTAGAAACGAATTTTCGTTTGCTTGAGGGGGCCTCGTGTGGCTGCTGCGTCATTAGCCCCGATATTGGGGAAGACCAAGAGGCGCTGCTTACACCGGGGCGGGAAGTGCTTGTGTATGCGGACGCCTTAGAATGTATGGAATTGACGGATTTTTGCCTGCGTAAGCCGCGTATGGCCGAAGCCATCGGGAAGCTGGCGCAACAGCGTATTCAGGCGGAGCATTTGCCCGTCCACCGGGCCGCACAGGTGCTGCAGGCGGTGCGCGCTGCGCCTGCGGTGGCACTGCGGGGCGTATCCGCACGGGAAGCCCTGTGGTGCAGTGTGGCGGAACTGCATCTGAGTGGGGAATTTACGGCGCTTGAGGGGCAGTTTTTGTGGGAGGGGGCCTTTCCCGATACGGTCAGCGTTTTGGCTTTGCGGGTGCGTTGGGCCGAGCGGCAGGCCGATTTTGCCACGGATACTTCGGCCTGCCTTGGGCTGTTGCAAAAGGCGGAAGGGGTGTTTTCGCGCGCGTGTGCTCAGGCTATTCCGGCGGCACAGTTTGTTCCGCTGCTGGAAGCGGCAGCCACGATCAGTCTTGTGGCTCTGAAGCGGGGGGATATTGCGATAGCCCTGCGTATGGGGGAAGCGCTTGGGGTGCAGCTGGGGAATTTTTTTCCTGTGGGCCCTGGCGATTCTTGTGACATGGCTTTGGGCGTGAGGCTGGCCCTGCAGTGGGCCGCTGCCTTATATCCTGCCGCTGGGCATTGGTATCAGGCCTTGGCGATGTTGGCTTTTGCCTCTCGTCAGGATGCGGAAAGCAGCGCGTGGGCGCGGCAATGGGTGGAGATTGGCCCTGCCATGCGTCGTTTTCCCTTATTGGCTTTATCCGGGTGGGCGCGTTTGAGCCTGAATGCGGGGGATAGTCCAGACTTGTTGGCGACCTATGTTGCACAAAATATTCGCTGTTTTCGTGTGCGGGAGGCACTCCACGAGGTGCGGGCCTTGGTGGAGGTGTGGGGCGGCAGTCCACAAGAATCCGTCTTCTGGCAGCACTTGCAGGCGCAGTGCAAAAATATTTCTAAACTTGACGAATCCCTCCAGCCTTTTGCTGTTTGAGCGCGGTGCGTTCTTCCCCTTTTTTTACAAGAGTGCAGACGCCAAAATATTGTTTTGGAATGTCTTTTGCATACTTCCCAGTACAGGAATCGGCGGTAAAAAGTTCCTGTTGGGAAAACCACCACAATGGAAATAGGCTGTTTATTTTAATCAAACTTTCAAACTCTGCATAATGCAGGACATACGGCAGCCCACGGGTAGCAAGGAAGCAGCCCATGCATAGGCACTGCCGGGCAGTCAAAACATTCAAGGAGGAATGTTATGGGCATGTATATTAATCACAACTCGATGGCTACCAATGTTGCTAATAACTTGAACAAAAGTTATGGCAACTTGGCAACATCCACCCAGCGTTTGTCTTCGGGCCTGCGCGTGAACAGTGCCGCTGACGATGCCGCCGGCTTGGCTATTCGTGAATTGATGCGTTCGGACATCAGCGCTCTTAACCAAGGGGTACGTAACGCCAACGACGCTATTTCGATGATCCAAACGGCGGACGGCGCCTTGGGGATTATCGACGAAAAGCTCGTGCGGATGAAAGAACTGGCGGAACAAGCGGCTACCGGTACCTACGACTCCACCCAACGTCTGATGATCGAATCCGAATATCAGGCCATGGCGTCGGAAATTACCCGTATCGCCAATTCCACCGACTTCAACGGCATTCATTTGCTCAACGGGAATCTGTCCGGCAGTCATAAGGGCGGGGCTATGACCTCCAAGGGTGAAATGAAGATTCACTTTGGTTCCGCCAACGACTGTGCGGAAGACTATTACTATGTGCGTATCGGCACCTCCACCGCGTCCGCTCTGGGCCTTGGGAGTCAGTCCGCCAATAACGCGGGTAAGTCTATTTCCACCCAGTCGGCAGCACAGGCCGCGTTGGTAGCGGTACAAGACGCCATTGTGTCCAAGGACAAGATTCGCGCGCATCTTGGTGGTTTGCAGAACCGTCTGGAAAACACGGTTTCCAACTTGAAGATTCAGTCGGAAAATCTTGCCGCCGCAGAATCGCGTATCTCTGACGTGGACGTGGGCACAGAAATGACCCAATTTGTCCGCAACCAAATCCTCACCCAGTCTGCTGTGGCTATGCTCTCGCAAGCCAACGGCATGCCGCGTATGGCTATGCAGCTTATTGGTGGGTAACAGCGTGTAGTTCCGGTTTCTGGATCGATAAAACCCCCTTGGAGATTTCGCCTCCTTGGGGGTTTTTTTGTGTGCTTGGGATAGTCGCTTAGTCGGCTTGCGCGCGCAAGGCCTCGGTCTGTGCGTAGGTATTTAAGGCTTCAACCAGACCCTGAATTTCGCCTTCCATGAGTTTGTCTAGGGAATAGAGGGTCAAGTTAATGCGGTGGTCAGTACAGCGGCCTTGGGGGAAATTATAGGTGCGAATGCGTTCGGAACGGTCACCGGAGCCTACCTGAGCCTTACGGTCGGCAGAAATTTCCGAATTTTTACGGTTGCGTTCGCTTTGCAGAATGCGCGAGGCCAGCACCTTCATGGCGCTGGCTTTGTTTTTATGCTGCGATTTTTCGTCCTGACAGGTGACCACCGTATTGGTGGGCAGGTGCGTGATGCGTACGGCGGATTCGGTCTTGTTGACGTGCTGACCGCCCGCACCCGAGGCGCGGTACACATCAATGTCCACTTCTTCGGCTTCGGGCATTACAGCCACGGTGGCTGCTGAGGTGTGAATGCGCCCCTGTGCTTCGGTGGCGGGCACACGTTGCACACGGTGGGTTCCCGCTTCAAACTTCAGGTGACTATACACCTTTTCACCGGTGATCAGGCAGATAATTTCTTTATAGCCCCCAGTGTCCGAAGCGGATTCGCTCATGATTTCGGCTTTCCAACCCTTAATTTCCGCATAGCGGCAATACATGCGGAACAAATCTGCGGCAAACAAGGCCGCTTCTTCGCCACCGGTACCCGCGCGGATTTCCAAAATGGTGTTTTTTTCGTCCAGAGGGTCGGTGGGCAGGAGCAGAACTTTAAGTTTTTGTTCAATGACGGGGAGTTCGGCTTCGGCTGTGCGAATTTCTGCATGGGCCAGCGCGCGCATTTCTGGGTCACTGTCGTCCATCATGGTGCGGTTTTCAGCGATTTCCTGTTGCAAGGCGCGGTAACGCCGGAAGAGCACGATGACATCTTTCAAATCGGCGTGGGCTTTGGTTAATTTGCGATAGCGATCTTGGTCGGTGAACACGTCCGGTTCGGACAGTTCCGCTTCCAGCGACATATATTTATTTTCAAGGGCTTCAAGCTTGGCAAACATGGGTATTCCCCTTAGGATTCTTCATTAGAAGTAAAGCAGTTCCAGGCTCAGGCCATACTTCGATAGGACGGCGGGCGCACGGTTTCTGGCGCGGCATCGCCCAAAGCTTCGTACAAGGCCACAACGGCCACGTCTAATTGGCTGTGGTCTGGTTCATAGGTGGTGAGCAATTGCAGCACAAGACCGGGGGCGCGTAAAATTTTACCCCACAGGGTGTTGCCCTTGCGGGCGGCGCAGCGGATAAGTTCATAGGCCAGCGCACTGATGGGCACCATGAGCAGCAGTTTAAAGACGATGGTCAGCACATGCTTGGCAATGACGTTTTCCGGTAGCCAGATCAACAGCAGGGCGGGTACAAGCACCGCATGCAGCAGAATAGAAATGGAAATGACAAAGAGGAGAAAAGTGGTGCCGCAGCGGGGGTGCAGGCGGCTCATGCGTGCCGCCTCCGTGGCGGTGACTTCGCCGCCGCCCTCAAAGGCGCAGATAACCTTATGCTCGGCGCCATGATATTGGAACACCCGCCGAATATCTGGCACCAGCGAAATAGCTAGAATATATCCTATAAAAATCAGCAACTTGAAGAGTCCGTCCCATAAATGGAAGGACAAACCTTCTACGCCGCCGCCCAATCCTAGCCATTGCATGCCAAGACTCATCAAATGCGGGGTGATCACAAACAGGCCGATAGCCATGCACAGGGCCAGACATAGGGTGAGCGCCAGATGCCAGCCTTCCATTTTTTCGGATTCTGCCTCAGCGGCTTGTTCGGCGGAGCGGTTCAGGGCTTTGATACCGTTGACCAGCGTTTCCAGCAGGGTGGGAAAACCGCGTATAAAAGGTTTTTTCAGCCACGCGGCCCGGCATAAGATGAACCACGGGCGGCTTTCGGCCACAATGGTACCGTCGGGGTGGCGCACGGCAAGGGCGTAGATGGGGCCGTTACGCATCATCACTCCTTCCATGACGGCTTGGCCGCCAATGGGCGCTTCTTCCTCAACAAGGGGGCGCAAGAGCAGACAAAGCAAACGGCGTAGCATGAGACATCCTTAACATGCGGAAGGCGATGCCTTCTTTACGTTTTTTTGTAAGTGAGTGTTTTTTTACCTCAAGACCAACACCAAGTTGCCCTTCCCGTTGCCATAACAGGAAGGGCGTACATGGCACACGTAAAAGACACGGGCTGCGTGTCTACTTGTCAAACTTGGCGTATTTTTTGCGGAAGCGGTCAATACGACCAGCGGTGTCAAGGAAACGTTGTTTGCCTGTATAGAAGGGATGACAGGCGGAACACACTTCCACATGCACGTTTTCGCCCTTGGTGGAGAGCACTTCTTCCTGATAGCCACAGGCACAGGTAATTTTGGCATTGAATGCCTTGGGATGAATATTCGCTTTCATAATATACCTCGCGTAATAAAGGACCCAAAGAAATATCCTCTTTAGCACCCTTTGGCAAGGGGCAAAGCGGGAGAAATAGCAAATTTGTGCTGTTTGGGCTTTTCTTGCGCCTCTGGGTAAATGCGCTTATAAAGAATGGCGAAAACAGTGGCATTTGCAAACATACACTTGTGTAGACTATCCCTTTTTGCCTCCACCGACAAGATGACAACAACAAATAAAAAATTTCGGGCCGACCAGCTGGTCTTTGAACAAGGTCTTGCGGAAAGCCGCGAACAGGCCAAACGCTGGATTATGGCGGGTCAGGTGAGTGTGGGCACGCCGCCCCTGCGTGTGGAAAAACCCGGCCACAGTTACCCGGCCTCCACCGTGTTCAGTGTGGCGGGGCAGGAGCGCTTTGTGAGCCGTGGGGCGTATAAGCTTCTCACCGCGCTGGAGTATTTTACTTTGGACGTGACCGGTTTGGTTTGCCTTGATGCGGGCGCGTCTACGGGCGGCTTTACCGACTGTTTGCTCCAACACGGGGCCGCCAAGGTCTACGCCGTAGACGTGGGCCACGGTCAATTGCACGAAAAAATGCGTCAGAATCCACGGGTTATTAATTTGGAACGCAACAATTTACGGATTGCCCAACCCTCGCTTATTCCCGAGTTTGTAGATATGGTGGTGGCTGACGTGTCTTTTATTTCGCTCACGCTGGTATTGCCGCCCTGTATGCAGTGGCTGCGTCCGGGGGGAAAGGTGGTGGCCCTGATCAAGCCGCAATTTGAGGTGGGCCCGCACCAAACGGTTAAGGGTATTGTCCACGACGAGGCCGTGCGCCAGAGCGCGGTGGACAAGGTGGTGGAATTTTGCAAGGCTCAATTATTGTTGGATTGCGTGGGGGTAGTTCCCTCCGCCCTCAAGGGCCCCAAGGGAAATCAGGAATATTTGACCCTGTTGCAACGTCGCCTCTAAAGGAGAATCGTCATGCCCGTAGTATTGGGAACCGCCGGACATATTGACCACGGCAAAACCTCGTTGGTGCGCGCGCTCACGGGAACCGACTGTGACCGTTTGGGCGAGGAAAAGCGCCGTGGTATCACCATCGAATTGGGTTTTGCCCATGTACCCCTGCCCAATGGGGAACGTCTGGGCATTGTGGACGTGCCGGGGCACGAGCGTTTTGTCAAAAATATGGTGGCTGGGGCGGCGGGTATTGATTTTGTCATGCTGGTTATCGCCGCTGACGAAGGGGTGATGCCCCAGACCCGGGAGCATCTAGAAATATGCTCCCTCTTGGGCATCCGTCACGGGCTGGTGGTGCTGACCAAGGTGGATATGGTAGACGCTGATTGGCTGAACCTCGCGCAGGAGGATGTGACCGCTTTTCTGGCAGGCACTTTTTTGGAGCATGCGCCTATTTTTCCGGTATCGTCGGTAACGGGACAGGGTATGGAGGCTTTGCGCGAACATTTGTACGCGCAGGCAGCCCAATTGGCCCCTGTCCGGCACAGTGATATTTTTCGCCTGCCCGTAGACCGCGTGTTTACCATGAAGGGGCACGGTACGGTCATTACGGGTACGGTGGTTTCGGGTACGGTGCAGGTGGGGCAGGAAGCGGTGTTCATGCCCGCCGATTGCCCAACGCGGGTGCGTAATGTGCAGAGCCATGGGTACAGCGCCCAGAGCGCGCAGGCGGGGCAGCGTTGCGCGGTTAATGTGCAGGGCTTGGATGTGGAAGATATCGAACGCGGGCAGGTGTTGGCGCATCCCCAGACACTTTTTCCCGCCCAGCGCTGGATGGTTCGCTTACGCTGCTTGCGTTCTGCCCCTCGGGCTTTGCGCCACCGCACTGAAATTCATTTTCACCACGAGGCCCGCGAAGTGGCGGCGCGTCTGTATTTTTTTGATCGCGACCGATTGAATCCCGGCGAGAGCGCCTTGACCGAAGTGCGTTTTGCCGAACCCATGGTGGGTATTTTGGGCGATCGTTGCGTGGTGCGGGCCTATTCGCCCTTGCGTACGGTGGCGGGCGGAGAATTGGTGCATCCTCTCGGCTGCATGTTGCGGAAAAGTCAGCCCGATTTTGCGGCACGCTTTGCCCTGCTGTCCTCTTTGCCCGAAAAAACCGGGCCTGAGCTGGCGGATAATGTCGCGTTGCTGCTGGCTCAGGTACAACTTGCGGGCAGTGCGGGGGTGCGCGGTGCGGAGCTTGCCGTGCTCACCAGTCTGGAAAGCCGCCGTTTGGAAAAAGTGTTGCAAACATGCAATAGTCAGGGGGCGATTTTTTGCTTTGACCGTGAGGAAAAGGCCTATGTATCTGCCGAGGTTTTGCAACAACTTATGGATAAGTGTCAGGCGCACGCCGCCGCCTTTCATACCAAGGAAAAGCTCAAATCTGCCATGGCCCGTGGGGTGTTGGCGGCGGGATGGGGCAAGGCGCTCAGTCCTAAGCTGGTACATTTTGTGGTGGAACGCTGTCTTAAAGCGGGTATTTTGGTGGTTGAAGGTGATGGTTTGCGTTTGGCAAGCCACACGGTGGCGCTGGGCGGAGAGCAATCCACCCTGAAGGAGAAGATTCTTGCGGTGCATGTGGCGGCGGGCCTGACTCCCCCTAATCTGAAGGATGTGTTGGAAAGCCTGAATGTGGATGCTAAGCAGGCCGCCCCCATCCTGAAAATGCTTAGTGAGGAAAAGACGCTGGTTAAGGTCAAGGACGGCCTCTACTACGGGGCAGAAGCCCTGGAAGATATCAAAGGCCGGGTGCGCCAGTGGTTTGTTTCCCATGACGATTTGGACCCTAGCGCGCTGAAGGAAATTTTAGACGGTCTTTCACGTAAGTATCTGATTGCCTTACTAGAATATTTTGATCGGGAACGCATGACCGTCCGCGTGGGGGATAAACGCCAATTGCGGGGCGGCAAACAGTAGCGCAGGTCGTACAGGGCTACCGCATCTAATTGCTAGCAAAGAAATGCTCAAGGGCGAAATTCCAAT
>JAVVPD010000004.1:0-8148 GCA_036655975.1 Desulfovibrionaceae bacterium
GTGGTGTCCACATACAGCAGCTGATCGCCAGACTGAATGGGCAGACGGTCATGCAAATTGGTTTTTTCAAAAAAATGGTCCAGAAAAAAAACCGCAGGCCCGTCATGCAAAGCACGACGCGCGTCAATAAGGCCACCCAATTCAGTCAGGCAGCCCTGACCGATCATATAATACCCGACATTTTTTGCGTTGCGAAACATGGGAACCCCAGTGCGCTAAAAGTTTATCGTGAGCAGCGTACATCTCCTACATTTTTCCTACTCAAGAATATACGCTCAATATGTAAGGCAGGCAAGATGCCCGCGCAGACTCTGCCCAAAATACGGGAGAATTACAAACCCGTATGCCTGCGCCACGCCAGCACGGTATTACGCATCAGCATGGCAATGGTCATGGGGCCAACACCGCCGGGCACCGGCGTTATGGCCGCACATTTGGGGCTAACACTGGCAAAGTCCGCATCGCCGCACAGGCCCTCTGCGGTGCGGTTGATACCCACATCCAGCACTACTACCCCCTGTTTGACCATATCACCGGTCACAAAACGCGCTTTGCCCAAAGCCAAAAACAGAAAATCCGCATTGCGGCATTGCTCTGCCAAATCCGGTGTGCGCGAATGGCACACGGTTACCGTGGCATTGCCATAGGCATTGTTCTGCGCCAGCATCATGGCCAGCGGCTTGCCCACAATGTTAGACCTGCCCACCACCACAGCCTTTTTGCCCGCTGGGGAAAGCTCATAACGGCGCAATAATTCAATCACACCCGCAGGGGTGCAGGGGGCAAAACACGGCAGGCCCACGCTCAGGCGGCCCACATTTTCGGGGTGAAATCCGTCCACGTCCTTAGCAGGGTCAATAGCCAGCAAGCAATCCTGACTATCCAAACCCTTAGGGAGGGGCAATTGCAGCAAAATACCGTCCACCGCCGCATCGGCATTACAAAGCGCAATCAGCGCCAACAGGTCATGCTGGCTCGTACCTGCCGGCAATTTATGGGCAAAAGAACGGATGCCCACCTGCTCACACGCCCGCTCCTTATTGCGTACATACACCTGTGACGCGGGGTCTTCCCCCACCAAAATAACCGCAAGGCCCGGCGCGCGCCCCGCCGCCTTCAGCTCCGCCGCAACCTCCGCCCGCAATTCCTCGCGGATATTCCCCGCCGTGGCCTTTCCGTCAATACTACGCATGTGCTTTCCTTCTATAAAAATTGTGTAGGGGGAGGCAAAACCTCCCCCTACAGCCCTTATTGTGCCTACTGATTTCTTATTCTTCAGTATCAGTCGCAAAATATTCGGCAATCATGGGGCCAAAATACGTGGCGCTGTCGTCAAGGTCTTCTTCAATGCGGAGCAATTGATTGTATTTAGCCATGCGGTCAGAACGGCACAGTGAACCGGTTTTAATCTGACCGGCGTTCACGCCCACCGCAAGGTCGGCAATAAAGCTGTCTTCTGTTTCGCCGGAACGATGGGAGATAACCGTGGTGTAGGCGGCTTCTTTTGCCATTTCAATGGTATCCATGGTTTCTGTCAGCGTACCTATCTGATTAAGCTTGATCAGAATAGAGTTGGCGATACCTTCGGCGATGCCTTCGGCAAGGATGGAAGGATTGGTCACAAAGATATCGTCGCCCACCAATTGGGTATTTTCCCCCAAGGAGGTACTGAGCATCCGCCAGCCGTCCCAGTCGCTTTCTGCGAGACCGTCTTCAA
This sequence comes from Desulfovibrionaceae bacterium, assembly GCA_036655975.1. Lineage (GTDB taxonomy): Bacteria > Desulfobacterota > Desulfovibrionia > Desulfovibrionales > Desulfovibrionaceae > CASQEL01. The sequence goes on from JAVVPD010000004.1 coordinate 1,718, forward strand.
TGGAAACCAGCGGATATTTTTGCGTGAATTCGCCGAGCCACTGCACCATTTCGGCATTACCAAGGCTTTTCTTTTCACCAGCCAGAACATATTTACCGTCTTTATAAAATTCGGAGGCCGCAGCGTCGATGGCAAGGACGATTTCCGAACCGGGATTGTAGCCCGCTTCGTTAATGGCTTTAATGATGTAGCTAAAGGCTTCATCATGATTTTTCAGATTGGGGGCAAAGCCGCCCTCATCACCCACGCTGGTAACGTGCCCGTCGGCATTAAGGATGACCTTGAGCGTATGGAACACTTCTGAGCCCATACGCAGCGCATCTTGGAAGGTGGCTGCGCCGATGGGCATAATCATGAATTCCTGAATATCCAAATTATTAGGGGCATGCGCGCCACCGTTGATGATGTTCATCATCGGCACGGGCAGCACTTTGGCATTGATCCCACCGATATACTTGTACAAAGGTTGATTAAGAAAATTGGCTGCCGCGCGAGCAGTTGCCAGCGAAACCCCCAACATGGCGTTGGCGCCAAGGCGAGATTTGTTTTCCGTACCGTCAAGGTCGATAAGCGTATTGTCCAGCTCCACCTGACGCAAGGCGTCCATGCCCACAACGCTTTCGGCAATTTCGCCGAGTACATTTTCCACAGCCTTGGTCACGCCCTTGCCTTTATCGCGGCCTTTGTCACCATCACGCATTTCGAGGGCTTCACGGCTACCCGTAGACGCGCCAGAAGGCACGGCTGCACGGCCCGTATGCCCAGATTCAAGAGCAATTTCAACTTCAACAGTAGGATTGCCCCGAGAATCCAAAATTTCTCGGGCCATGACAGATACGATAGTGCTCATAGATTGCTCCTTCAGGTTATACTTGTTTTTACAGCTGGCAAAAGGCTATCCTAGCAACTGTCGCCATGCGGAAAAAAATTCTTTTGGGTGTCATAGACATACAATTGGCGCAAGCCGTCCAGCAACAAGCTGGGCAGCACATGGTCAAAGCAGGTGCTCACCCGAGCGATAGCCGGAGCAAAGCCGCCCGTGGCAATAATTTCCACCGGGCCAGGCAATTGCGCGCGCAGGCGGGCGCTAAGGCCCTCTACCATGCTGGCAAAGCCAAAAATAATTCCGTGATTGATGCTGGTTGCGGTGTCGCGGCCCACAATAGGGGCGCTATCGTTCACCTCAAGGTTCACGCGCGGCAATTTAGCCGCGTTCATAAACAGTGCCGCCGTGGCTGTGTGCACACCGGGGAAAATAAGCCCCCCAAGGTATTGCGCCCCCGCCCCCTTACCGCTGATACAGTCAAAAGTCGTGGCCGTGCCAAAATCCACAGAAATTAACGATTGCGCGTTGGGGCAATAGTGCCGCGCCGCAAAAGCCCCCACCAGACGATCCGCCCCCACCTCAGCGGGGTGCAAATAGGCATTGTGCAAAGGCACCGGAATATCACGCGGCACCCAGCGCAGCCCGCAAGCCAAAAAACGCTGGCAAGCTTCGGTTAACAAAGGTTCCAAAGCGGGCACCACGGAACTGGCAATGCATGCGGCAATATCCCCGCGCCCCAAACCCGCATGCCGCATTAAGGTCAACAAAGTCAAGCCCAAGCTATCTGCCGTCTGTCCCGCATCGGTCCGCAAGGTGTACGAATCCATCACGCGTTCAGGCGTAGCAAGGCCTACCTTGATTGAGGTATTGCCAATATCAAAAAGGACAATGGTTGCTGGCATGTGCTCTCCATAAAAATGCTCTTGGAGCATGCCAGAAAATGGCTTGACAGGCAAGCGCATCACCACTAAACAAGAATGACTTTTATTAATAAGGAGATCCAAACATGCTTGAAGATAGCGTTCTTAAGGCCATCCAAGACGCCGGCAAGCCCGTCCGCCCTGGTGATGTGGCAAAAGCCCTGAATATCGACAGTAAAGAAGTTTCCAAAGCCATCGACACGCTCAAAAAACAAGGAAAAATCCACTCCCCTAAACGCTGCTACTACGAAGCGCTGTAAAACATACAGGGGGAGGCTACCTGCCTCCCCCGTAATATGCTTGGGACTATACAGGTTAAAAAGGCCAAATATTGTCCATCAGGCGGGTGAACCAACCGGGCTTCTGCTTATCAGCCAGAACGCCCTTGCCGTAATATTGGATACTCGCGTCAGCCATTTGGGTAGACATGATGCTGTTATCGGCAGCCACATCACGGGTGCGGATAGTGCCGGTCACGACCATGTATTGCGTTTCTTCGTTAACGCGAATTTCGCGCGCGCCTTCAATCTGCAGAATGCCCCCGGGCATCACCCGCAGCACCCGAGCGGCGATGGAAGAGGTGACGTTATTTTCGCGCTTGGTTTCTCCGGTTACGCTCAGAGCGCTGTTGGAGGTGGAATCAAATATCAAATTGCCCTTCCCCACAGGCCCGGTAGGCCCCGCCCCCACAATGGGAAACATCGCCGCGTTATTATAGCCGAAATTGGCACCTACGCCATAGCCGTTGGTATTGGTTTTAGACGTGGAGGTGTCGGCCTTATTTTTGGCCTTGGTGGTTTCGATAATTTTGACCACCACAATATCCCCCACCCGCCGAGCGCGGCTGTCAGAGAACAAAGGGTCAATGTCACTTTCCGCATACAGTGAACCAGGGTTATTGCGTTTGGCGGTCTCATTAAATTCCTGCGCGGGCACAATGGGCGGCTGGATGACGGGCCGTTTTTTGCTCCCCTGACAGGCCGGCAACAGCAACAAGGTTGCGGACAAAAGACAAAGTGCGTGTTTTGAAAAGCTGTGCATGATTTTTCTCCGTAGGACTAAGCCTAAACAGTAGGGCAAGCTAAATTTTACTCACCACGGTGCGGGCGTCACGCACCACGGCATGAATTTGTTTTTTAGTTTGGATATTACGCACGGCAATGGTTTCGCCCGGCTCAGCGTCGGCCAACACTTCGGCTTGGGTTTCGATTCGCACATTGCCTTTTTCATAAATCAGCACCACAATATTCCCCTTACGTACCATCGCTTGCGTGGCCAGATCCCCCTGAAAAATAGCTTGCCCTGTGCCAATGGGGCGCAACACCTGCCACGGCCCGCCCCGACCGTCCCAAGGCATTTCACGCATTTGGGCCACGTTCATGCGGATAAAGGTGACACTTTCGGGCAGCAGGGCTTCCCCTTTGTTCAAGGGGCGGGCAGCAGCAGCCACCTCTACCCACAAGTCCAGAAAGGCGGAGCCAGCCACTTTTTTGAGCACCGCACCGTCCATTTCACGCACCACGTAGCGAAAAGTGATCCGTCCGGGCACAATTTTGCCCGTTTCCAATTCCACACGTTGTTGCGGATGGGCAAGAAAAATATAGGGGGGTAAGCGAAAATCGTTCAATTCCGCCTTGCCGGGCAGGGCTGTTAATTGCGGAGTCAAGCTTCTGACAAGAAAGGCGCGCAGATCGTCTTCACGCAGCACAAATCCCCCGCGTTGCACCGCAATGGACGTGGGCAAAATACAGCGGCTTGCGGTATCCTTCAGCACTTCCCGCAAGGCCTGTGACAGCCGCGCTTTATTCACCTGAAAGGCTTTTCCCGCTTCTGCCGGCGCAGGCCACAGGGCGGTAGCCGCAAGATTGCGCCACGTATCAGGGGGTATAGTGCCCAAAGGGTCGGCAATGTCCCCTAAAGTGACCATATCCCCGCTGGTGACGGCGGCCTCACGAATACGCAGGCGCCAATCATGGGGATTGAGCATACCCATATAGGAGCCATCGGGTAAAGGGTTTGCGCCGTTGGCTACCTGAGTGCGTACCTTGGCGGCCCGAGTATCCACATTGGCACGGGGCCCCAGTGCGCTGGAATCCGGCACAGCCGAGGGAGAACGGCGGTGATTACGGTCATTGTCTTGCCACATGGCTGTGGGTACGCCGCCCATGGCTGCCCCTTGCACCGGGGAGGGCATACACAGCGACCCGCAGAACACGAACACAGCCAATAAAGAGAAAGCGCGTACCATAGTCATGATCCATTCCTACCTTTTAAGTTGCACGGCAATACCCAGCATGGCGTCAGAGGTCTGGATAGACTTGGAGTTCACTTCATAGGCGCGTTGGCCCACGATCATGTTGACCATTTCGTCCACCACTTCCACGTTGGACATTTCCAAAAAGCCCTGCGCCAAGGTACCCACGTTATCCGTGCCGGGCACGCCTTCCTGCTCCACTCCCGAGGCTTCAGTGGGGGTGTAGAGGTTGCGCCCGCGCGCGTCGAGCCCAGCGGGGTTGATGAAGGTGTAGACGGGGATCTCCGCGCCGGCGATTTCCTGCCCGTTGGTGTCGAGGGCGGAGATATGCCCGCGTGCGGAAATGGCGATATTTTTCGTTTCTGGGGGCACGGCAAATTCCGGTTGCAAAATGTGTCCGTTCGCGGTGGTCAGGGTTCCGTCCTGATTCAATTTGAACGATCCGGCGCGGGTGTACATAAGCTCCCCGTTGACATCCACTTGAAAGAAGCCGTCTCCTTCAATGGCAACGTCAAGGGGGTTGCCCGTATTCTGGAAATCCCCCTGCGAGAAAAACTTGTGCACGGCGGTGGGCCGCGCGCCCATGCCTACCTGAATGCCCACGGGCAGGCGATTGTCCCCTTCGGTAATAGACCCGGCAATTTTCATGTTTTGATACATGAGGTCTTCAAATTCCGCGCGGCTTTTTTTAAAGCCCGCCGTATTGACGTTGGCAAGGTTGTTAGAGATAACGTCAATATTCATCTGTTGTGCCACCATACCGGTGGCCCCTGTCCAAAGTGAACGCATCATGGGGCAGGCTCCTTATGTATAATTACGCACGCCGACCAATTTTTGAGGTAGCTTCACGGTCTAAAGAGTCCGCGCTTTGCATAACCTTTTGATAGGCCTCGAACTGACGATTTGTTTCAATCATATTCACCATTTCAGACACCACCTCCACATTGGAGGTTTCAATAAAACCTTGAGCCACCCGCGCCCCGCCGGCCAGAGCGTCTTGCTCCACCACATTGACATTGGAACGGGGGCGGTAGAGATTGCGCCCCATTTTTTCCAGATTTGTCAATTTATCGACAGTGACCAAATTGATGTTGTTAATGGCTTCCCCGTCGGCAAAAACCTGCCCATCATCGCCGATATGCACGCTCCGTGTACCCGCCGGAATAACGATATTCCCCCCCGCCCCCTGCAAAGGCCAGCCTTGCGGAGTAACCACCGTGCCGTCAGCCGTACGCAAAAAATGCCCGTTGCGGGTATAAAAATCACCGGTAGGGGTATTCACTTTGAAAAAAGCATCCCCAGTTATGGCAAGATCCAACGGATCACCCGTAAAATGCATGGAGCCTTGGGTAAAATCGGTTTGTGACACCGCAATACGCGGACGTGCCATATTTTTCGGCTCAGGGAAAAGCGGCGTGGATCGGCAATTCATAAGCGGTTCACGGATTTCATCATGCGCGAAGGTCGCCATAGTATCCTTAAAGGCTACGGTGTCCTTTTTATAGCCATTGGTATTCACGTTCGCCAAATTATTGGCGATAAAATTCATGCGGTGTTCGGTGGTAAGAGCCCCAAAAAGCCCTGAAAACATTGCGTCTTGCATACAAATCTCCTTACAGGAAAAAGGCCGAACCGAGCAGTGCGGCGCAAAGCCTCTGCGGGGTCACAGCCTTTCTTGCAAAGAGCGGGCCAAGGATGCCCATACGAAAAAGAAAACAAGAACGTCGAAAAAAGTCTAAATAATACCCGGTGGTATATTATCTGTTCAACACCGCCTGCACTCTTTCCAGCAAGGTTTCTAGGTCGCAGGGCTTGTGCAGATAGGCTACCGCTCCCCGCCGTAGGGCTTCTGCGGCTTCATCTTCGCCGGCGTGTCCGGTCAGCAACAGCACGGGCATGTCAGGCACACGTTCTCGCAGGCGATCCAGCAGGGTCAGCCCGTCCATGCCGGGCATTTTCAAATCTGTCACCACAACGTCAAAACTGTCGTGGGCTACAGCTTCCAAGGCCACAGAGCCGGAGGCCGCCACACACACGCGGATACCCCGCCGCTGCAAGCGCCTCGCCATAACGTCCAGAAAACCCGTTTCGTCATCCACTAATAATATGGCTGTGAGGGTATGCATCATTATCCTCGTTATGCCGCTCCGGTGGGCAGGGTAATATGAAATATCGTGCCTTTGCCTTCCTCACTGTCAATACGGATATGCCCGCCCAAACCTTGTACAATATTAAAACAAATGGACAGACCAAGACCAGTGCCCTTTCCGGCGGGTTTGGTCGTAAAAAAAGGATCAAACACCCTTTTCAACACCTTAGGGGGAATGCCCACCCCCGTATCGGCAACGGTCACCCGCACGGTCTGCCCTTCAGCCATGGCGCGCACGTGCAAGCTACCCCCCGTGCTTTCCATGGCGTCCACCGCATTATT
>JAVVPD010000004.1:8158-11240 GCA_036655975.1 Desulfovibrionaceae bacterium
AATCACAGGGGCCAGATCAGCGGCAATATCCGTAGAGATGCTCACCCCAGCATTGCGGGCTTTTTCATTCGTCAAGGCCACCATTTCGCGCAACAGCGCGCCCATCTCCACGGCTTGATCCGGATCATCAGACTTACGGGCAAAACCCAAAAGTTTATGGGTGATTGTCCGGCAGCGTGCCCCTTGGGTACGAATTTTGACGACGCTGGCGGCTACTTCTTCGGTATTACCGTCCTTGGGCATATCCATAAGCACATCTTCAATCCAGCCAGCTTCTTCCATCATTATAGCCACAGGATTGTTGATTTCATGGGCAATGCCTGCGGCCATTTCCCCCAAAGCTGACAATTTGCCCGCTTCCACAAGGTGCTCATTCAAGGCGGTTCGCTCACGTTCCAGCGCGTCGATACGGTTCATAATCCGCCAAGACAGCAACACCCCACCGCACAATACCGCCAGACTGACCAAAGCCAGCACAATATCCAGCGCGCGTTCGGTGTCCGTGACCTTGGCAAAGGCCTTGGCCTTGCTGACCCGCACCACCAAGGCCCATTGCCGATCTTTCAGCAAAGAAATGGCGTACAGATACTGCCCGTCGCTCTGGCTGCGGTGGCTGGGGTTCTTGCCCCACGTAGGGCCAAACACGGCTTGCACCTTGGCCACCAGCCCTTGCCCTCGCGTGGCATCCGCAATGCGCTTTGTAGCTTCAGGCAGCTTCACTTCCAATGGCAGGGTCTGATATTCCCCATTTTTATTGATAATACAGGCTGTACCCGTTTCACCCACGCGAATTTCACGCACAATATGCGTAAAGTGGGCAAAGTCGATGGTGGCGCGCAAAACCCACGGCTGACCCTGATATTGCAATTTGAAGGCTACAATAAAATGCGGGGTGTTACGCAAACCCAAAAATACGTCGCTTACATATTTACTGTCGCTGGAGCGGCACACCTGCTGGAACCATGCAGCGCGGGCATAATCCGCACGTTCCAATTGCAAGGGGCCGGCATAATACACCTGTTCCCCCTGCGCGTTGACCAGGCCCATATCCACGATGCTTTCCCCATAAATGGCCTGCAAGTCAGCTAGGGATTTTTGCAACATGGCGGAATTGAATAATCTCTCCCCCAGACTGGCCCGCAACAAGGCCACGCTATTGCAGCGCTCTTCCACATAGGTATCAATGCGGGTGCTGTGCCTGTCCGCAATACTCTGAATATTTTCTTCCGTCAGGGCCGTCACCGCCGCCCCCAGGTGGACGTGGATGACCCACAACACCAGCGCAAGGGGCACAAAGGAAGCAATGATAATTGCCATACTGACTGTGCGTCGTAAGGAAAGGCTGCTCCCCGCCGTTGGCTGAACCATAGCCACCCCCAAAAAAGCGCTATAAAATAGCTAAACTATACCATACTTTCTTGAAGTATAGGGCAAAAAAAAAATTTAATAAAGGGCTCTGATGCTCTGCTGGCTGGTTGTGCTTCCCTTGCTTGTATTTTGGTAGGGAGGGTGCTAGATTTTTTGAATACTACTCTTTTCAAACCTCAATCCCGCTTTGCTCGGGCCGTGCTCTGGAGTTGTCATATGATTAAGCATCTTGTCTGGTGGACGCTCAAACCCCAAGCTGAGGGCAATAGTGCTCGTGAAAATGCGCTAAAACTCCAGGGTATGCTCAATGCCTTAAAAGATCTTGACTGCGTGCAAAGCCTGGAAACGGTTGTTGATGTCATGCCTTCGTCTACCGAAGATGTGCACCTGCTGCTATGCTCCACCCACGCTACCCTTGCCCAGCTCAAAGAATATGCAGCCCACCCTGACCACATAGAAGTTGCCGACTTTATGCGTAAAGTTGTAGCAAACCGTAAAGCCATTGACTACGACATTTAAAGCATTTTTGATTCCAGACGCTCCCTCCGGCGCTTTACGGTGAAAGTACATTTCGCCAGCAAAATGCTCTAAAGAGCTTGCCCCACCAAAAAACCGAGGAAACTTGAGTTTTCTCGGTTTTTTAAGAATTTTATTGACAGGGCACTGTCACATGGGTAGAGTGCTGTCATGATAACAAACGAGCACAGCCCCGCCGCAGCACTCTTAACCATAATAGTCCAAGAAACCTTCTTGTTACACGGATATTATATGGCACGCGGAGACGCGCTGATACAGGACATTGGCCTGACCAGCGCGTTGTGGCAGGTGCTGCACGCTATTCAGGACGCTCCCTTACCCGTGGCGCAGATTGCCCGCAATGTGGGCATTACCCGCCAAAGTGTCTTACGCACGGTCAATGCCCTGAAAAAAAAGGGGCTTGTAGCCTTGCGGGATAACCCTAACCATCAGCGGGCAAAACTGGTAGAAATGCTGGAAGAGGGCAAAAAACGGCTAGATATTGCCACCGCGCGCCAAATTCATATGGCTAACGCCGAGGCCGAAGGCATGGATCTCCATACCCTGCAAAACACCATTATCCTTATGCGTTCTTTGCGGGGTGAAACCGTGCCAAACACCCTTAACTCTCCCCCTCATATGCTAGACGACACAGGCCTTTAATGCTACAGGGAGAGCGTTTTTGTAACAGGCATCAATACTATCGGAAAATAAATACTTTATTTGAGTGCGGCCCTTAACATCCCCAAGAAAAGTTTTATTTTTCCTGAAGATATCGTGTGTGACTCCATGATATCGGGCCTTGCGCTTATTGTCTGTTTTATTTTGTATCCAATGAGAGACGGTTGGATGCGTGATCTCTTTTTATATCCCAGTGCCCCTTTGGGCAGGAGATGTTTATGAAGTTACCTCAAACCTATGTTACCCTCATTACCGTTTTAAGCCTAAGCCTCTTACCGCTGACCGGCTGTTCGCAGGATAAAGGGCAAAAGCAAGGCCCACCGCCGCCTCTGGTAACAATTTACCATGTTGAAAAGAAAGATTACCCCTACCCGTCTGAATATCAGGCCCAGACTCAGGGCTCGCGTGCTGTAGACGTGCGCGCCCGTGTATCAGGCATTATTGAAAAACGCATGTACGAAGAAGGCGCCTACGTTAAAGAAGGGCAAGTGCTCTTCCAATTGGAACGCGATCAATA
>JAVVPD010000004.1:11250-50807 GCA_036655975.1 Desulfovibrionaceae bacterium
GAAGCGCTGGTACAAGAAGCCGCCGCCCAGCTTGACCGCACCAAGCGTGAATGGGATCGTATCCGCCCGCTCTACGAAAAAAACGCGGTCAGTCAGAAAGACCGTGATAATGCCAAGGCCGCGTATGACAGCGCCAAAGCTTCGCTGCGTACGGCGAAAATTAATCTTGATTATTGCCGCGTGGTGTCGCCCGTGTCCGGTTTCTCGGGCAAGCAGCAATTTACCCCCGGCAACCTTGTCAACAATAATAGCCCCCTCACCACGGTCAACCAAACAGAACCTTTGTTTGTCAATTTTGCCATTGCCGGCCCTGCCATGATGCGTACCCAGCAATTGATGGCCGAAGGGCGCCTACAAGTGCCGGCGGAAAGACGCTACACCGCCAAGATCCGTTTGCTGGACGGGGCCATGTATCAACGCGACGGCATTGTGACCTTTGTAGATACCCAAGTAGACCCCCTGACCGGTGTGGTCAAAGCCCGCGCGGAATTCCCCAATCCTAACGGACGCGTTCTGCCGGGACAATTTGTACGCCTGTACATGTCTGGTGCGATGCTGATTAATGCCGTGCTTATCCCCCAAAAGGCCGTACTGCTGACCCAAATGGGAAACTTGGTTATGGTCGTCAAAGCCGACAATACCATTGAACCCCGCCCCATTAAAATCAGCGACAGCGTGGGCGACATGTATTTGGTGGATGAAGGCCTGAGCGGTGGTGAAAACATTGTTCTGGAAGGTATTATCAAGGTACGCCCTGGGCAGCCTGTGCGGGTTGAAGAACCCAAGGCAGCCACTAAGGCGCAAGCCACCAAAGCCGCAGGAAAATAGGAAAAAATCATGGTAGAAGCGAGTTTTTTCCTCCGCCGGCCCATTATGTCCACGGTTATCTCCCTCCTTATTTTATTGGTGGGAGGCATAGCCATTACGGTTTTGCCCATCGCGCAATACCCCAACCTTATCCCCCCCATGGTGTCTGTCACCGCCAACTACCCCGGCGCTTCAGCCCAGACCATTGCGGAAACCGTGGTGGCCCCGCTGGAAACGCAGATCAACGGCGTGGAAAACATGCTGTATATGACCTCCATTGCCGCTTCAGGCAGCGGCAGTGCCACCATCAACGTCTACTTTAAACTGGGAACCAACCCAGACACGGCGCTGGTCAATGTCAACAACAAGGTGCAATTGGCCACAACCCAATTACCCGAAGACGTACGCCGACAAGGCTTAGTGGTTCTCAAAAAATCTCCGGCCCTGTTGCAGATATTGGCTTTATATTCCCCAGACGGTCGCTACGATGAAATCTACCTGCATAACTACATGCAGGCCAACATCGTGGACGAAATGAAGCGCGTACCCGGGGTGGGCGAATGCTCCATTTTTGGGAGCATGGACTATTCCATGCGTATTTGGCTACAGCCCGACAAACTCGCGAAATATAACCTGACCCCCAACGATGTTTCGGCGGCAATCCGCGATCAAAACGCCCAATTTGCTCCGGGGCGCATGGGTGAAATGCCCGCCCCCCTGAGCACACAAATGACGTGGCAAATTGATACGCAAGGTCGCCTGCTTGACGAACAAGAATTTGGCGAAATTATCATCCGTACGGGTGAAGAAGGCGCGTTATTGCGCCTCAAAGATGTCGCCCGCGTAGAATTGGGCGCCAAGGATTACAGCGTAAGCACCAGTATGAACGGTAGCCCCGTGCGTATGGCTGGGGTGTATTTGCTGCCCGGTGCCAACGCCATTGCCACCGGGAAATTGGTGGAAGCCAAGTTGGAAGAAATTTCCACCCGCTTCCCCACGGGTGTAGAATACAGCATCCCCTTTGATACCAATCTGTTCGTGCAAGCCTCCATTGACGAAGTGGTCAAGACCTTGGGCGAAGCCATGGTGCTGGTGTTTATCGTGGTGTTCATCTTTCTCCAAAACTGGCGGGCCACGCTTATTCCCTGTCTGGCGGTTCCGGTGTCCATTATCGGGACTTTTGCGGGGATGTATGTCCTAGGGTACACCATCAATACCCTGACCCTGTTCGGCATGGTGCTCGCCATCGGGATTGTGGTGGACGATGCCATCGTGGTGCTGGAAAACGTGGAACGTATCATGACCACCGAGCACCTTTCCCCCAAACTTGCCACGGCTAAAGCCATGAGCGAAGTGACAGGCCCGGTTATCGCCATTGTGCTCGTACTGTGTGCGGTGTTCATTCCCGTATCCTTCATGGGCGGTCTTGCGGGGGAAATGTACAAACAATTCGCCATTACCATTTCGGTTTCGGTGGTATTGTCCGGTATTGTGGCCTTAACGCTCACGCCAGCCCTCTGCGCCTTATTGCTCAAACCCCACACTGTAGACCATGTACCCAACGTGTTCTTCCGTCGCTTTAACTGGTTCTTCAGTAATGTAACCCACAAATATGTGCGCGGGGTACGCTTTTTCAAAAACTCCGGCTTGCGCGCCTTTGCCGCTTTCGTCCTGATGCTGTTTGCCATGGGCCTTCTCTTTAAGGCGGTTCCCGGCGGCCTTGTGCCCAATGAAGACCAAGGCTACATGCTGGGGCTGGCTATTTTACCGGACGGCGCTTCACGGCCCCGAACAGATAAAGTTATGGCTAGCGTCAATGACGACATGCTCAAAATCCCCGCCGTGGCAACAATGACTACCATTTCTGGTATCGACATAACCTCCGGCGGTGTCAAAAGTAACTACGGTACCTTCTTCACCATCCTCAAACCTTGGAACCAGCGTAAAGGCCCTGAAGACTCGGCAACGGCGGTGACCCAACGTGCTTTTGGTCTGAGCCTTAACGAGCCAGACGCCATTATTCTGGGCTTTGAACCGCCGCCCATCAGCGGCATGAGCACCACCGGTGGCTTTGAAGGCTATATTCAAAACCGTGGTTCCGGAACCCTGCAAGACTTGGAAAACTGGGCCAACAAAGTTGTTGCCGCAGCCAAGCTTCGCCCCGAAATTGGCAGCGTCCAGAACGTATTCAACACCAATTCTCCCCAATTATACGCCAATTTGGACCGTGAGCGGGCCAGAGCCATGGGGGTAATGGTTTCGGACGTATTCAGCGCCATGCAGTCCACCTTTGGCGCGTCCTATGTCAACGACTTCAACAAAATTGGGCGTACCTTCCAGGTGCGTATGCAGTCTGAGGCAGCCTTCCGTGATTTGCCCAATACCCTGAGTGAGGTTTCCGTGCGTAATGATAAGGGAGAAATGATCCCCCTAGACGCGCTGATTACCTTTGACCGCCGCATGGGCCCACAGGTTGTGGAACGCTATAACGTGTTCCCCTCGGCCCACATTCTCGGTTCGCCCGCCCCGGGCTATTCGTCCGGTCAGGCCATCAAAGCCATAGAAGAAGTGACCACCGAGATACTTCCCCTAGACTACAGCCTCGGCTGGGCCAGTTCCGCCCTACAGGAAAAACTTGCCAGCACGGATACCACCATCATCTTCGTACTGGCGCTCCTCATGGTCTTTCTGATCCTTGCCGCCCAATACGAAAGCTGGTCCTTGCCACTGGCCGTGCTTTCCGCCGTACCTTTCGGGGTATTCGGCGCCATTGCCGCCACGTGGATGCGCGGGCTTTCCAACGATGTGTATTTTCAGGTGGCCCTGGTTACCCTTGTCGGCTTGGCGGCCAAAAACGCTATTCTGATTGTGGAATTTGCGGCGGAAGCGTGGCGAGCGGGCAAAAGCTTGGACGTGGCAGCCATGCATGCCTCACGTTTGCGTTTCCGCCCCATTGTCATGACCTCCCTCGCCTTTATTATGGGCTGCGTGCCCCTGGCCCTGAGTTCCGGCGCTGGCGCCAACAGCCGCCACGCCATTGGTACGGCCGTTATCGGGGGGATGCTGGCAGCAACCTGCATCGCCACCCTCTTCGTGCCCTATTTCTTCAAGTTTGTTATGAGTTTATCCTTGCGCCTCAGCGGCAAAACAGACCCCAACGCGGGCCAGGGTTCAGAACTGGAAGAAGAGCAGGAGATTCTTAAATGAAAGTAACATTCGTCGCTACCCTGTGTCTGGTGAGTCTGCTGGGAGCTTGCTCCTTCGCGCCTACCTACAACCGTCCTGAAATGGACATACCCGCCGAATGGCGCAGTATCGACACCGGTACCGCCCCTTTGAGCACAACATGGTGGGAGCGCTTTCAAGACCCCGTGCTCAACGCTATGATCACCGAAGCCCTGACCAATAATCAAGATCTTGCAGAAGCGCTGGCCAAAGTGGCTTCAGCGCAGGCCCAATTGGGCGTGGCAACCACGGCCCTCTTGCCAACTATTACCGGTACGGCGGATGCCCTGTCCAAAAGTGTGTCTGCCAAGGCACCCAATGCCCCCACCTACAGCCACAGTCCCACAAGCCCCAACCGCTCTTTCACCCAATATGATGCGAGTATCGGTGCCTCGTGGGAGCTGGACTTGTGGGGTAAATATCGAAACCAATACACAGCCTTAAGTGATTTCCTCTTGTCCACTTCCGTGGGCTATGAGGGCACCAAACTGATGGTTTCTGCCCAGACAGCCCAAGGCTATTTTACCTTGCGCGCTCTGGACATGCAGCTAGAAACAGCTCGGCGCACCCTCAAAACCCGTGAAGAAGCCTTGCTAATCTATGAAGTACGTTACACCCGTGGCGACATCACCGAGCTGAACTACCTGCAAGCCAAGAATGAAGTAGAAGTAGCCCGTGCCCAAGTGCACACCACCATCACGGGGCTGGATCAGGCCGAAGCTTCACTGGCGGTACTGATGGGCCGTTCCCCCCGCGATATCATGAATAAAGCCGTGGAGCGCGGTACCAGCGTGGCAGCAACGCCCGTGCTGCCCGTGCTGCCCGAGGGATTGCCTTCCCAATTGTTCACCCGCCGTCCAGACGTACGCAGTGCCGAATATATGCTCATGGCCTACAACGCCAATATCGGCGCAGTGCGGGCGGAATTTTTCCCCTCCATCTCGCTTACGGGCGCTCTTGGCACCATGAGTGCCAGTATGGGTAATCTGTTTATAGGCGGCCCCGCCGGCATGTGGAATTACGGCGCACAGGCCACTATGCCCTTGATTGACTTTGGGCGCACTTGGTATCGAGTTAAAGACGCAGAAGCCCAAAAGCAAGGGGCCATTGCGGTGTACCGCAAGACCGTGCAGACGGCTTTTAAAGATCTGCGCGTTGCCCTCACCCAACAGCGTGAAGCCGATTCCATTGTACGCAGCTATCAATTGCAAGTGGATAATATGACGCGAGCCACCCAATTAGCGAGAATTCAATATGACAATGGCTATACTGACTATCTCACCGTGCTCGACTCTGAACGTCAGCTCTTTACTGCGGAAATGCAATTAGCCACTGCTTTGCGGGACAGACTCAACGCGGTGGTGGCCGTGTGTATGGCCTTGGGCGGCGGCTGGGAAGACGTGCAACCTGTAGTAGAGCAACCAAAAAATGAAAAAAACTTGGCCGAATAGCCCTCTGTGCACTGCTATTTTTACGGGGGAGGCGCAGCCTCCCCCCCACAATTCTACCGCAAAGGCGCGGCCCCACAGCAAGGGCTGCGCCTTTGCGGCAGGGCTGCGTTCTTGTGGCCTTGCCGTAGCACTCCTGGCTCTTGCCATGCTGTGCGCCCCTGCCTCCAGTGCGGCCGAAGCTAACGCGCCCCCCCCTGCCGCAAGCGCACGAAAGCTTCCGCTAAAAAACGCCCCCCCTAAAAAATCCGCTAAGAAATCCAAAACACCGCATGCAGACGTGTGGGCCTTCAGCTCGCAACAGCCTCGCCCCGTAGATCAAATCTGGACGCGCGGCATGGCCCCGCAGGCCCTGAAACAGGCCGCCGTGACCGGACTTAAAAATAAAGCCTTAAAAAGCGAAATCAAAGCTCCCAGCGTGCCCACAGTGACCCCCCCGAATACTCTTCCCGCCACCGGCCTAGGCTCGCAAGAAAAACAGCTCTCTGGGGTACTTTTGAACAAAAATGCACGTATTCACGGCGATATAGAAAGTATGAGCAGTTCATGGCATAATTCCAGCTTTAAAAATGACAAGCGTATCGATCAGGAGATTACTCGTCAGGAAACCAATGTCTACGGAGCTTACGCAGATATTGAAGCCTCCGAAGACCTCACCGTGCGCGCAGGCCCCGAAATCAGCCACACCCGCACCCAAAATTCTACGCAGCACAGTAACGCCGACTCCACCTCTTTGGGATTGGGATTACAACTTAAGTGGGGTTTTTAAAAAAAATCTTCTTTGTTCCTGATGTGCCTACTGTTCACAACTATGATAACTCATGAAATTTATTATTAAAAAAGGCTTCCCTTGCATGCTATCAGCGCATGAGAGGGAAGCCTTTTTTACACCGTAAACAGTGAGAGTTCTTTAAAGCATTTTAGCCTTTTTTCATATTTTCAATCAAGGTATGGAGCACTTGGGCTTGTGCGCTGAGTTCGGCAACCGCTTGGGCCGCTTCCCGCATGTTGGCGCTGTTTTCAGCAGCAATGGTATTAATGCCCGTCATGGAGTGGGTAATATGTTCGCTCGTGGCTGATTGTTCCTCACTGGCGGTGGCAATAGCGTCCACTTGTCCGGCGGCATTTTCCACCAAGCTGACGATTTCTCGCAAGGCCTCACCGGATTCCGCAGCTTCCGCGGTTGTTTTACCAATATTTTCTACGGTCAGATCCACTTGCTTCATACTCTGCTGGGCACTGCCCGAAATGGCGGCAATGGCTTTGGCAACGTCTGTGGTGGAGTTCATGGTTTTTTCTGCCAATTTCCGCACTTCGTCGGCCACCACGGCAAAGCCGCGTCCTGCTTCACCAGCGCGGGCCGCTTCAATGGCGGCATTCAGCGCCAACAGGTTAGTTTGATCGGCGATGTCGGAAATAACACCCATAATTTCTTGAATAGATTGTACATTAGCGTGTAATTGGGACATATCTGACTTCATGGTCAGGGCATCTTTTTCCACGTCCCCGATCCGATCCACCACTTTGTGCACGGTTTTTGCGCCGTTTTCGGCCTTTTCGCGCGTAGACTGCGTAAGTGTGGCGGCAGTATTGGCATTTTTTGCCACTTCCAACACGGTGTTATTCATTTGTTCCATAGCTGCGGCGGTTTCTGCCACGCGCTGGGCCTGTGTTTCTGACCCCTTATCGGCATCCTGAATATGACGCAATAATTGGGTGGTCACGTTATTCACAATGGTGACCACTTCTTCCAATTGTTCAGCCGCAGCCAGCATCCCTTCCTGACGAGCGCTTTCAGCGGCTTGCTGCGCCATGCGGGCCTCATTCATGGCCTGCTCAGCCTCCTGCCCCTTGGCTTTAGCTTCGCGGGACTGGTCAAGCGCTTCATGGATTTTTACTTTGAGATTTTCAAGCATATCCCGCAGCGCCGTTGCCAAGGTGCCCACTTCATCTTGGGTGTGCACATCCAAACGCGCGTCCAGATCGCCCCCAGCCACGGCCACAGCAAAATTTGTACTCTTCTTAATGGGGGAGCTGATAGTCCGCCCCATGACAATGGAGAGACTGCCAAAGAACACCACCACCACAACCCCCATGCAGGCAGTCTTATAGATGGCATCGTTCTGCACTTCTATCAGGCTCTTTAGCGGCGAGCCAATAAACCACATTCCCACAACCTTACCCGCAGGATTAATAATAGGCCAGTAGGCTGTTTTATATTCATTGCCTTGAATCAGGGTATTGGTCAAAAATATCTTGCCGTCCTGCAAAACATTTTTGACCACTTGCGGATCAGTGGTCTTGGTTCCGATAATGCGCTTACCATTATCCAAAATGGTGGTCATAACTCTGGTGTCACCCTTAAAAATGGTCACTTCGTGCCCAGTGGTTTTTTTTAGTCTGTCCACCAAGGTATCTTTGACTAACGAGGTGCCAATACCCACGGTACCGATGTTTTCCCCATTCTTCATAATGGGGGCACCAGCGCGGATGGTAAAGGGGATTTCCGTGCCGGAAACAATGCCCACGGTGATCTTGCCTTGGCGGGCGGCGACGACGGTTTCCTGATTATTTACCTCATCGTTAATTTTTTTGGTATGCCCGCGCCCGACAACCTTCCCCATATTGTCGGTGACGGTAAGAAAGTCAGAACCGCTGTTCTGCATAAAAACTTTGCCCAGCTCTTGCACAGCGGCATGGTCACGTCTGGCTACGGCATCGGCCAGTTCCGCATTTTGTCCGATAAACCGTGCTTCTTCAGCAAATTTCTTTTCTAGGGCTTTTTCCTGTTCAGAAACCATAACTTGCATTTTTTCAATGGACTGCCCCACTACCCCCTGAAAGGGAACATCATATAAATATTTTGCCATGAAGAGTGTAATAAAACACGCAGAACCTACCGCTATAACCATAGCGCCCGCAATTTTTACAGCAATGGATACACGCATTATGTTTACTCCCATTCTTAATAATAAATCTGTTCTTCCCTACGCCACGGATTATCACATCTCATCGGAACATGCGAAAAAAACTTAAGTGACACAAATCATATTTATCCTATAAACGATATTTTTCCGTATATCAACACAAAATAGTAGGTGTTAGGATAGTATATAGATACTATATATTCCCAAGGGACAACTCTATAACAAGCCATTTTTGCTACAAAAAAAGCCGATGCTTTCTCTATACTACAGAGTTTAGCACCGGCTCGTTAGAGTCGTCTTACACGACTTTTCCGTGTAAGACGCTATTTTTTATTCTTTTCATCCATGGCCATATCCACGGCACTTTTAAACAAATCAAGCGGCAAAGCCCCCCGGATGACCAAATCATTCACCAAAAAATACGGAGTCCCTTCAATGCCAAGCTTCTGCGCTTCGGCCATATCTTCGTCGAGCAAGGCCTTAGTTTTTTTGCTGCGAACATCTGAAGCAAGCTTTTGCATGTTTAAGCCCACCTGCTCTGCGCTGACCTTGATAAATTTGTCGCCTTCTGTAACCAATTTTTCGCGCTGGTCAAACAAAATTTTATACAAATCCCAGGCTTTGTCCGAGCCTTGTTCATTGGCAGCAACAAAATATTCGGCGGCAGTACGGGCAGCCCCGTCCTTACCGAGGGGCATGTGTTTGAAGACAAAACGCACTTTTTTACCATAATCGGATAAAATGCGTTCAACGGTTGCCGCCCCTTGCTGGCAATACGGGCAGGTAAAATCAGAAAAGGCGATGATGGTGACAGGCGCATTGGCCTCACCACGCACGGCCCGACCCGAAATTTTCACCTTCTTGGCTTGCTTGGCATCTTCACGCCACTGCGCCTGCAAAGCCCGCTGCCGGCGCACGGTAGAGCCTTGTTGGGCAATATCCAAAACTGATTCACTGTTTTTACGCAGCACATCCAGCACCAGTTCCGGATTCTTATTCAAAGCTTCACGCAGCATATGCGTCAAATTTTCGTCGGTAACTGTTTGGGCCGCACTGGCGGGTACCGCCATGCACAAAATAAGAGCCAGTGTTATGCCTATGTTTTGTATCTGCAACATGCGCTGTCTACTCCTAGATATTTTTTTCGAGTCGGGTTTGGGTTGCTGCATCTTCAATTTTAAACAATAATTCGTCAAAATCCACAGGCTTCATTAAATATCCAAAGGCTCCCCCTTGCATGGCTTCCACCGCCGCTTGCATATCGGCATGGCCCGACAATAAAATAACCGGTACTTGCGGATAGTGCTGCCGCACCTGACCAAGAGCAGCCATGCCTCCCATGCCCGGCATTTTTACATCCATAATCACCACATCAAAAACATGCTTTTGCATAAGTTCCAAAGCACTTTCACCGCAATAGGCAAACAGACATTCATACCCACGATGGCTCAAGCGCCGCTGCAACAAGGCAGTAACCTCAACTTCATCATCCACGAGTAGCACACACTTTGTTTCTGACATATTTAGCTCCAAGCAAAGAGGTATCCGACAAAAGCACTTTGCGTATGATGTGGCATTTGTCGGGTTAAAATAGACTTTTTGTGGGGTCATAGCAAGAGCTCCCGCATGCCGCATGTTGTACGGCTGCAAGCTATTATGCACGGTACTTTCACTACTTTACCTTGACGGCGCGACGGCCTTGCACTAAAACTAGGCTTACAAAAACTTTATGTTTCATGTGAAACATTATGGGTACAATTTGAAGGAGCAAACCGTGGCGCGAATTATTGCCATTGCCAATCAAAAAGGCGGCGTGGGTAAAACCACCACAGCCATTAACCTTTCGGCCTCTCTTGCTATTATGGAAAAAAAAGTTTTGCTGGTGGACTGTGACCCCCAAGCAAACAGTACCAGCGGTCTTGGTATTAATCAGGAAGACCTGCAAGGCAATATTTACACCGCCTTTTATTCTCCAGAAAAAGTGGCAACGGTTATTATCCCCACCAACGGCCCCTACCTGTCTCTTTTACCCGCCTCCACCGACTTGGTGGCTGTGGAACTGGAACTGGTAGACAAAATGGCCCGCGAATATTTTTTGGCCGAAGCCCTCAAAACGGTGCAACAGGACTATGAATATATCATTATTGACTGCCCGCCTTCACTAGGGCTTATTACCCTTAACGCACTGTGTGCCGCCAAAGAACTCCTTATTCCCTTACAGTGCGAATTTTTTGCCCTTGAAGGCATTGTAAAACTCCTGCAAACCTATGAGCAGATCAAGCGCCGCCTCAACCCGAATATTTCCCTGTTGGGCGTGGTATTAACCATGTACGATATTCGCAATAAATTAACCCGCGAAGTAAAAAATGAAGTCCGCCGCTGCTTCCCCGATCACCTCTTTGAAACGGTGATCCCCCGCAATGTGCGTTTGTCAGAAGCCCCCAGCCACGGCAAATCGATTATTCACTACGACATAAAATCTAAAGGGGCCGAAGCCTACCTTGGCCTTGCCAAGGAAGTTGTCCTTCGCCGCCCCAGTCGAAAAGAAATTATCTGATACGCACAGGCTCTAGCGTGAACTGGGGGTCACGGGGCTGACTTCAAAAGTTACATGATCTTTAAAATGTTTTTTCCGCACCGTGCTGCCACAGTGCTTGCATTTGAAGACTAAAAGGCCTGCAAAATTGGCATTGGTGAGATGAAAAGGATGCCTCGGATCTTGCTCCCAATCCATGGTTGCCGTCCCGCAATGCTCGCAACGTACATCGGGAGCGTAAGGATATTTGAAGTCCCAGTATTTTTTTAGCTCGTCCACAGCTTCCAGAGGCTCAGGACGGGAATAGGGATTATCCGCAATGTGCAGGGCCTGTTCAGCCGCAAGCACCCGACTTTTAACCCGCGCCCACAAAGCTGCGGACAATTGCACAGAGACAAGTTCCCCCTGCGCGTCAGTGTTATACGCAATATGGTTCGACAATTCAGACATAAAGCCTCCTCTTATTTACAAGAACTTTTGCTGCACAATGCAGTAAAAGTAAAATTACCAACGAAGTATCGGGCCTGTCCGCCATGGCCCCTCTAAAAAGGAAAAACACTATGAGTAGTGGACAGCGTGGCTTGGGCCGCGGGCTTGACGCACTTTTTGAAAATACCGCCAATACCTCATTGGGGGCAGCCCCTGCCAACGGCACACCCGCAGAATTTGGCAATGCCCCGCGTAATGTTGATGTGACCAGCCTGCCGCTGGACGCTCTGATTCCCAATCCCCAGCAGCCCCGCAAGAACTTCGACCGCGAAGCCCTGCAAGAACTTGCCAATTCCATTGCCAGTCAGGGACTTATCCAGCCGATACTCGTACGCCTCGCGCCCGGTCAAGCCCCCAACAAGTCCCCCCACCTGCGCTATGAAATTGTCGCTGGGGAACGCCGCTGGCGGGCCGCCCGCCTTGCCGGATTGACGAAAATTCCCGTCTTTGTCCGCACCCTCTCCGACGAAGACGTGATGGCCGCCGCCCTTATTGAAAACCTGCAAAGGGAAGACCTTAATCCCATTGAAGAGGCCCTTGCCTTTCAAACCCTGCGCGACCAATTTGCCTTAACCCAAGAAGATATGGCAAAACGCTTGGGGAAAAACCGCTCCACTGTCGCCAATGCCCTACGTCTGCTCCAACTTTCCGAAGCCGCACAAAATGATCTTAAACTCGGGCACATCCACGCCGGTCACGCCCGTGCCCTGCTGAGTATTGCCGACCCAGAAGCCCAAGAACAATTGCGCGCCGCCATTGCCCAGCTCACCTTGACCGTGCGTGATGCCGAAATGGCCGCTCTGACCTGGAAAGCGCACAAAAAATTCCCGTGGCAAGAGCAAGATGACAGCCCAAGCGACACTCTTGCGCCCATAGTAGCAGAAAAGACACCGGCCCAACACTCCGCCCCGCGCAGCAAATCCCCCCAAATAAAAGCCCTACAGGAATCTCTCAGCCAGCAACTTCATATCCACACCCGCATCTCTGGGTCTGAAGAAAAAGGGAAAATAACCCTGAGCTACCAAAGCCCCGAAGACCTTGCGAGAATATTGCAGCAACTGGGCCTTGCATAAAGGCTTTTTTAGAGGAAGCCTGAGCCTCCCTGCCCTTCATCTTACGTTTTTGCGTAGTTGTTGTTGCTGCAAATTGTGTATTGCGTATCACTAACCTACATAAATAATAAACTAAAACTTTAACATTTGAAGCCGAAACGTTAAAGCACTTGCGCTTAAACAGCCTTAACGCAATACGCAGCGTACATTCCTTCAAGCCAAGGATGTGTATGGGCGCTTTGCCACTCCCGAATAATCTGAAGTTCTGGATACTTTTGCGCCAGCGCGTGGATTTGGTTTTCATTCTCAGCAGGATTAAGCGTACAGGTCATATACACCAGTGCCCCCCCTGCCTGCAAAGCTTGCCACGCGGATTCTAAAAGCTGGGCTTGCAAGGCGATCATTTCCGCTAAGGATTGTTCCCGACGTGAGCGCCGAATATCCGGACGCCGGCTGAGTACACCAAGGCCAGAACAGGGAGCGTCAATAAGAATAGTCCCTTTCCAAACCTTCTGGGGAATCTGCGTCCCGTCCACAAGGGCTATTAATGGAATGACAGGCGAAGAGGAAAGGGATTCGGCCCCGTCCACAGCGCTTACAGAATCAACAGAGCACTTTGCCATCTCCTCGTCCACGTCTGCGTCTGCATGCCGAAGCGTGCGTGAAGGCGCGGACGCCTTAGCCTCAAGAATATATATTTTTTCGTCCATTCTGTGCTGCAAAGCCACAATAACTTGTTTTGCTTGAAGCTGCGCGGCAAAGGCGGCTTCCTTTGAAACAGCCCCCGCTCCCGTGGAGGAAAAAGCCGAAGTAATACGTTGTATGTTTCCCGTGAAACTTTCTAGGCGGGGCAAATGCACGTCCGTACATAAGGCAAGGCTGGCCCCTTGCTCAAGTAATAGGCAGGATTTCCCCCCCTGCCCAACGCACATATCCCACACCGGTTGCGGCCAGGTGTCCGGCTCAAGAGCGGCCATCGCGCTTTGCGAGCCCGCTGACTGAAAAGAAATATCCCCCTGCTGCTGCCAGTAGGATAAAGGCGCATTGGCTACTGAGCGGGGCGATGTGCCCGCCGCAAAAGCCACCCCCCACGGGCCGACAGCTTCAGCACGCGGGAAAGGCGGCGGCACGGCGGCGCAGGATTCATCACGAGAGCATGCCTGAGGCGCAGGGGGTGCAAGCGCGGGCAGCAAAGCCGCGCGCAATTCCCCAGCCCGAACAGAACGCGCATTGATACGCACGCAGGAATGGGGCGCAGCAAACGAACGCTGCAATAAGGCGGTGGTCGTCTCCGCGCCGTAAGCCTGCTGCCACAATTGGGCAATCCACAGGGGGACGGCATAAAAAAGGGCATCGCGTTGTAAAAAAGCCGTGGGCGAAGACATAGCCTGAGGCAGATAATACGCAAGGTTTTTAGGGGCATCCCCCTGACGCACCAAAGCCCGTAACGCACCGTTTGCCACTCTGGACATCGGTTCACCAAAACGGCGCCGAACATGCCCTACGGTCCAATCCACTGTCGCGTGCACGGGAATACGTTCTAAAAACACCAAGGCGTACACGGCAAGGCCCAAGGCCAAATACATTTCGCGGGGTAATTTACGAGGATTGCGTAATAAGGATTGTAAAATATAGTCAATGCGAACCTCAGCGCGCAAAAATCCGTAAACCAATTCTGTACACAAAGCTCTGTCTTGAACTTTAAGGGAGGCCCCACGCAAATAGCTGTCTAGGGCCGCCTGCACATGGGCCCCCTGCTCCAAAAGAAGCACCACTTCCAAGGCGGCACGGCGCCCGTCAGACACATTTTGCAAAGATTTTTTTCGGGGAAGTTTTGGAGAAGACGAAGGGCCCGCAGGACGAGCTGAAGGGGATACAGGCTGATTCATGAAACCTCGCTTAAGCGTTTATTCCGCCGCATGTGCAAAAACACGGGGGAAAAACGCCCATACTAGTGATAAAATTAATGCCTACGACGGGACTTTTTACGCACAGGCTCTTCCTGAGGCTCAGGCTCTTTGCTGGCGTTTACAGGCGCAGTAATGCTTTCAGGCGAATAGCTGTCCAATGCGCGTGTCCCGTTCAAAAATTCCCGCACCAAGCGCATACGCTCGGCAAAAGCGGCAGAATACCGCTTATACACGGCGGCGCTTCTGGGGTTCACGGCCTTGGTGGGATCGATGAATTTTCCCCCCTGCTTAAGCCTAAAATCCAGATGCGGCCCCGTGGACTGCCCAGTACTGCCCACATAGCCGATAACCTGCCCCTGCCGAACCTTAGTACCTTTTTGCATGCCACGGGCAAAACCTGACAAATGCGAATACATGGATTCCAATCCGGCAGCGTGACGCAAGGCTACCTGATTGCCATAGCCCCCCACCCAATTACGTACAATCACCTTGCCCTCACCCACCGCCTTAACAGGGGTGCCTGTGGGCGCACCGTAGTCAACACCAAGATGCGGACGATTATCCCCATGAATGGGATGCTTACGGCTATGGGTAAAGCGCGAGGTCAAACGGGTGAATGACAAGGGAGCCTGGAGCAAAACTTTTTTCAAATTTTCGCCGCGCGCGTTAAAATGCTGTTGTGAACTCTGCCCATTATGAAATAAAAAGGCTTCATAGGTCTTATCTTTATTGGTAAAGGTAGCCCCAAGAACCCGCCCATAGCCTTTGAATTTACCTTCACGGTAATTTTTTTCTACCAAGACGCTAAAACTGTCATTTTCTTGTAAATCACGGATAAAGTTTATTTCCCAGCCAAAAAGATTCGCCACAGTAATGGCAAGAGTGGGGGATTCCCCTATGTCCGCCACGGCCTGAAATAAGCTGGAATCAATACGCGCTTCAATGCGAACAAGCTGGGTATCATATTCAATGGCTTCTACACGGGCTATGGGCTGCTCCCCTTCCACCACCAAACGCCGCTTATTGTCTATTTCATATTCAAAGCGTTTCACCGTGCCACTTTCCACGTCACACACCATAACATAGGGTTGACCGGTACGGAAGGATGTGAGTGGGAACACCCGGCGCGTTGCGTCAATATAACCTTGCACAATAGTATTGTCAGCCACTTCGCCCAGTAGCTTGGCAACAGTATCCCCTTTATTTATGGTACCCTTGATAACATCTTCAGATTCCTCACTGCCAGGGGCTGGCCCGCCTTTAGCTACAGCGGACGGCGAAGAAGCTTTCAAGGCGGCATCCGGCAGCAAGGCAGCTTCTTCTTCAGTGATTCGTGTGTCTTTTTGGGGAGGGGGAGATAATGCGGGCACATCTTTGGCTGTTGGCACTACAGGGACAAGGGAAGGCTCCTGAGCGGCAGAATCCTTGTCCACAACATCAATTTTGGCAACAGGCCTGTGCTCAGTCACCGGTTGTGCCGGAGAATCCACAGGCGTATTAGTGGATATTTCACGGAATTTATCTGAAAAAAAGTCTGTAGAATCAATAATAAAAAAAATGCAGAGCAATATACTCAGCAAAGCGAGTAGTAAAAATAAACGACGAAACAATGTACCCATGGGCAGCCTTACTGTCAGTTCAAGGTTCTAAAGATTTTCTTGAAAGAGCCCATAGACCTTAGCCTCACCGTCCTTTCTTGTCCAGTGCGTGTAAAGCGTGCGCGCAAAGCCTTTTTGATTCCAGACGCGCCCTCCGGCGCTTTACGGCACCAGCAGCGCCGTTTCATAGAAGCCTTCAGCGAGGGTGGGGTGAGCGTGGATGGTTTGGGTGATATCGTGAACGGTAGCCCCCATGGTGATGGCAAGGGTGGCTTCGGCGATAAGGTCGGTGGCGTGGGCTCCAGCCAGATGTGCGCCGAGGATTTTCCCGGTGGCGGCATCGCTGATTATTTTGAACACGCCGGGCAATTCGCCCATGGCTTGGGCCTTGCCCAATGCGCGGACCTGTAGTGAGGCGCAGCGCACGGTATAGCCTTGTTCAAGGGCCTGCTTTTCGCTCAGGCCCACACAGCCGATTTCGGGCGAGGTGAAAATGCCTGAGGGCACGGCGCTGTAGTCCATGGGGCGGCGGCCTTTACCACTGAGGGCGTCCACCACGCACAGGCCTTCCATGGCGGCCACATGGGCCAGCATGACCTTTGGCGGGCCGAGAATATCGCCGATGGCGTAAATGTGGGGAACGGACGTTTCCAGATAGTCGTTGACGCTGATCCAACCACGTGCGTCGGTGGCAATGCCTGCCGCTTCCAGCCCCAGACCGTGACTGTTGGGCACGCGGCCCACGGTGACCAGTACCACATCGGCCTCAACGGGCACTTCTTGTTGTTGGGCAGGGCTAGGGTCGCGCAGAAAGGGTGAGGCCGCCAGCACCGCACGGGCTTTACCTTCCTGTACCTGTACGTGGGCGAGGGTGCGGTTACATTCACAGCGAATACGGCGTTTTTTCATTTCCCGCTGGATCAGGGTGCTCATATCGGCATCAACACTGGGCAGGGGGAGCAGACGATTTTGCCCTTCAACCACGGTGACATCCGCGCCGAACGCTCTGTAAATGAAGGCCATTTCGCAGCCGATAACGCCGCCGCCCACAATAAGCACACGGGGGGGAATTTGATCTGCATTGAGGGCGTCATCACTGCTGATAATCGTATGGTGGTCAAAGGGCAGGTCGGGTAATTCCAGCACCCGGGAACCGGTGGCGATGAGGATGTCGTCTCCAGTAACGCGGCAGGTATTACCGTCGGCACAGGTCACGTCCACGCACTGTGCGCTGAGGATAGTCCCTTTGCCGTAGAGCAACTTGACGCCAAGGCGGGTGCAGGTCTTTTCCAGACCGTCGCGCAAGGTCGCGCACACGGTATTTTTGCGGGCCAGCACGGCCACGGGATCAATACGGGGTATGCCTTGGGTGCTAATGCCGAATTCTGACAGGCGTAAGGCCGTCTCCAAAGCATCGGCGGAGGCTTTGAGGGTTTTTGTGGGAATGCAGCCGCTGTTGAGGCAGGTGCCGCCCAGGCTTTGGCTTTCTATGAGCGTCACGTCTATGCCAGCCCGCGCTGCGGCAAAAGCGGCGGTGTAGCCGCCTGGCCCCGCACCAATAACAGTCAAACAGGTCATGGAGGACTCCTTCCCGACAAGATAGAAAGTGCACGGAGCCACAGGGTATTCCGTGTGGGCCTGATAGTTGTCAGGAATTTGAATATTGTCAATGCCTGTCTGAAAACTGTGTGTTTTTACCCCTAGTCACGAAAAGTTCGGGCTTATGGCTTGATAGTTCTCGTCGCCAGAGCATTCAGCTATTTTTAATAGCAAAATGCCCTAGTGTTTATTCCACGGCATTTTTGACAGCAAAATACCCATGCCGCAAAAGCCTGTGAGGCCTGCAAAAATAAGTCCCGCCCCCACAAAGGCGCTCAGTAGATAGAAGGGATGCCAGAGCGTACTCCCCACGATGCCCAGCAAGACCAGTGAACCTGCCGCTATTTGGATTTGTCGGAACAAGGGCATTGCCGCTTGTGGCAAATGCGCCACGGGCAAACCCGCCTTTTCCCAAGCCTGCAAGCCGCCGTCCAACAGAAAGGCTTCACCCTTCACCGTCTGTTCCAGCGTTGGACGGGCGGCCTCGGTTCTGTTGCCGGATCGACAGGTGAAAATCAGCGCTTTGCCCGCTTCCTCATCCAGCGGATGTTGACTGATGATCGAGACGGGAACCAAATGCGCTCCCTGAATGAAGACTTGCGCGTATTCCGCAGGATCGCGAATGTCGATAATCTTCGCTGTTCCCGCCTGTACGCGTGCCGCCGCATCGTGTGGGCTGATAGTTGTTAACATAATTATCCTCCTTAAAATGGGGGGGAAGCAAAGCCTCCCCCTGAGTAGGTAACCTCAATTATCCTTTTGGCAAGTTTGGGCTGCGCGGGAGGCGTTGAGCACGGCAAGCAGGGCCACGCCCACATCGGCAAAGACGGCTTCCCACAGGCCGGAGAGTCCCACGATACCCAGCGCGATAAAGGCGCCTTTAATGCTGAGTGCGAGGACGATGTTCTGCCACACAATGGCGCGGGTGCGGGCGGCTATGTGCAGAAGCTCCACAAGGCGTGCGGGAGAGTCGTCAAGAATGACCACATCGGCAATTTCAATGGCGGCTTCCGCGCCGAGTCCGCCCATGGCTACGCTGACCCCCGCACTGGCAAGGACAGGGGCATCATTGATGCCGTCACCCACAAAAAGGGTATGCCGGGCAGGTGCGAGGCTTTCCAGGGCTGTAGCCTTATCTTCGGGGAGTAGACTGGCGTGCACGACATCAAGATCCAGTTTTGTGGCAACCCATGCCGCACCTTCGGGGCGATCTCCGGTGAGCATGGCTACGGTGTTGATGCCCATACGGTGCAGGACGATAGCCCCCAAATAGGTCGCATCGCGGGCCACATGGACGATGCTGCCCGCGTTGTCAAGGGGCGCAGGGGAAGGGATAATGTTGGCATCGCGGAGCAATGTGGCATTCCCAACGAGGAGCCGTTGGCCTTGATAGTGGGCGATAATGCCTTTGCCGGATATTTCTTGTATGTCCAAGCCCACGGTGGGCAAAGATTCTGGGCCGCCCTGCCATTGCAGAATGGAGCGGGCAATGGGGTGATTGGAGCGGCTTTCCGCCAGCGCGGCAACCGCCATCAAGTCGGCTTCGGTCAGCCCTGCGGCGGGGAGAATCTGGCTGACAGCAAAGACGCCTTGGGTGAGGGTGCCGGTTTTGTCAAAGGCCACGGTAGTGATGTTGCGGAGAGCGTCAAACACATTACCGCCTTTGACGAGAATGCCGCGCCGTGAGGCTGCTCCAATGCCGCCGAAATAGCCGAGAGGAATGGAAATAACCAGCGCGCAAGGGCAGGAAATAACCAGCAGCACCAGCGCGCGATAGATCCATTCTTGAAAACTGCCAAGCCCCACCAAGGGAGGGAATAAAGCCACCATGGCGGCGATAGCCACCACGGCGGGAGTGTAATACCGGGCAAAACGGGTGATGAAGCGTTCGGTGGGGGCCTTGCGGGCGGTGGCGCTTTCTACCATATCGAGAATGCGGGCCACGGAACTGTGCTCATACACGGCGGTGACGAGCACGGTCAGCGCGCCGTCAAGGTTAATGGTTCCTGCAAATACCTTGCTGCCTTCGTGGACAGCCACGGGTTTGGGCTCGCCCGTGAGGGGGGAGGTGTCCACCTGCGAGTTGCCGGCGAGCACGTCCCCGTCCAGAGGAATTTTTTCACCGGGTTTGACGAGGCAGTGCATCCCGATGCCGAGGTCTTCGGGGCGGCAGTCGGTACAGTTTTCCCCGTCTAGGCGGTGAGCCACGGTGGGGCGGGAGGCCAGCAGCGCACGGATGGAGTGGCGTGAATTACCGGCGGCGCGCTCCTGCACATATTCACCAATGCTATAAAAGAGCATCACGCCCACAGCTTCGGGCAATTGACCGATGGCAATGGCGGCCAGTGTAGCGCCACCCATAAGCGTAAATTCGTTAAAGAAATCTCCGCGCATGAGGCTTTGCCAGCCCTTGGTCAGCACCGTGTAGCCGCATAAGGCGTAGGGCAGTCCAAAAAATACCAGATTGACGAATACCGGTGAATAGCGCTCCGCAAGGCCGGCGGCGAAGAGTAGGCCACAGATAAGCAGCAAGGCGCTTAAGCCCATGCCCGCCAGCAGGGGGAGAGTATGGGGATTTCCCTCTGCGGGGCTTGCCTCGGGATTGTCCCGCCATACTTCCAAGTGTGTGCCGGGTTCTATGGCGGCGGCGATACGATTCAGGGTGTCCAGATCAAAAAAATCCCCTTCAAGGCGCAGGCGATGGGTGGAAAGGTCGATGGCGGCGTAGTGCACACCGGGCAGGAGGGTCAGCTCGTGTTCAATGCGGGCCGCACAGCCCGCGCAATGTAAATTATGGATGCGGTACTGTCGGATCATGGTATTTTCCCTTGGTGATATCGGAGCGTTGAATGGTGTCGAGAAGGTGTAATTCGGGAGAGTGGCAAAAAAGACGCTCAGGGTCATCACTGGCCAGGCCGCTGGCAACGGCTGCGTGCAGAAGAGCGTTGATATATTCTGAATCCTTAATGATTTGTGGGTCTTCACTCAGGGCACTCTGGGCCCATCCCAGGGCAGAATCCACCAGAGGGGAAGAAGGCGCAGCGGGTAATTGGTAATAAACCCAGCGCCCTTGCTTGGTACTTTCAATGAGGCGTGCTTGGCGCAAAATGGAAAGATGCTTGGAAGTGGTGGACGGGGCCAGATCAAGAAACGCGGTGATTTGGCACACACACAGGGGGGCCGCGCGTAGGGCCATGAGTATGCGGAGGCGGTTGGCGTCACTGAGGGCACGGGTAATGGACAAGAAGTCAAACATGAGCCTAGCTCCTATGTTTCGTTATATGACGAAACATAGGAGCTAGGCGGGGGGGTGTCAAGTGTCAGCGCGGGACGATGTTGGGTGGAGAGGGGGCAATTTTACTACTCTTCGCCGACCTTCAAGGCCGCGAGGAAGGCCTCCTGCGGAAGCTCCACATTGCCCATGCGTTTCATGCGTTTTTTCCCTTCTTTTTGCTTTTCTAAGAGCTTACGCTTGCGGGTAATGTCGCCACCGTAGCATTTGGCAATCACGTTTTTACGGAATGCCGACACGGTTTCGCGGGCAATGATTTTTTGCCCGATGGCGGCCTGAATAGCTACTTCAAACATTTGGCGCGGGATGGTACGTTTGAGCTTTAGGGCCAGCCCGCGACCGTAGGTATAGGCTTTGTCGCGGTGCACAATCACCGCTAATGCGTCTACCGGCTCACCGTTGAGCATAATGTCCAGCCGCACCAAGTCTGACGCGCGGTAGTCGATAAATTCATAATCCATAGACGCATAGCCCTTGGTGGCGGATTTGAGTCGGTCAAAAAAGTCGTAAACCATTTCCGCAAAGGGCAATTCATAGGTGATAACCACGCGATTGGCGGCAATATAGGCCAGATTTTTCTGCATGCCGCGTTTTTCTTCGCACAGTTTGAACACCGCGCCCACATATTCATTGGGAACGTGCACGTCCATGCGTACATAGGGTTCATAAAGATGCTGTATTTTGGACGGATCGGGCAATTTTGACGGATTGTCCACGGTCATGCTTTCCCCGCCGGTGGTGTCCACCTTGTAAATAACCGAAGGAGCCGTGGCAATGAGGCCTACTTCAAATTCGCGTTCCAAGCGTTCTTGAATAATTTCCATGTGCAGTAGGCCCAGAAAACCGCAACGAAAGCCAAAACCCAAGGCTTGTGAGGTTTCCGGCTCGTAGGAAAAGGCCGCATCATTCAATTGCAGCTTTTCCAGCGCGTTTTTCATGTCTTCGTAATCGTCCGACTCGGAAGGGTACAGGCCGCAAAATACCATGGCCTTCACTTCTTTGAAGCCAGGTACCGGCTCGGCAGCCGGGCAATCGCGCAGGGTGATGGTGTCGCCCACCTTGGCATCGCCCAGCTCTTTGATATTTCCGCACAAAAATCCCACTTCGGCGGCGCCCAATTCTGGCATGTCCTTGGGCTCCGGTGAAAAAACCCCGAGGCGCAATACTTCAAATTCCTTGCCTGTCGCCATCAATTTGATGGTGTCGCCCTTACGTAGAATGCCGTCCATAATGCGGAATAAAATGACAACCCCTTGGTAGGAATCGTACCAAGAGTCAAAAATGAGGGCTTTCAGCGGGGCCTTTCTGTCGCCTATGGGGGCGGGCAGGCGTTGCACAATGGCCTCCAGTACCGCAGCAACCCCCATGCCCGTTTTCGCGGAGACGGGCAGCGCGTCTGTGCAGTCAAGGCCGATGGATTCTTCAATTTCATGGCGCACACGTTCCACTTCCGCACTGGGCAAGTCGATTTTGTTCAGCACAGGAATAATTTCGTGGTCATGCTCCAGTGCCAAATACACATTTGCCAGTGTTTGCGCTTCAACCCCTTGGGTGGCGTCCACCACAAGCAAGGCACCATCGCAAGCCGCCAAAGAACGCGAAACTTCATAGTTGAAGTCCACATGCCCAGGGGTATCAATAAGGTTGAGAATGTAGGTTTTGCCGTCCCCTGCGGTATACGGAATGCGTACAGTCTGCGCCTTGATGGTGATACCGCGCTCGCGCTCCAGATCCATCTTGTCGAGGTATTGATCGCGCTTTTCACGATCAGACACCATACCGGTGATTTCAAGAATACGGTCGGCCAGCGTAGACTTCCCGTGGTCAATGTGCGCGATAATACTAAAATTACGTATATGTTCCTGCCGTGGCATGGTGATCCTGTATGGGGAAAATTGTAAAAGATTAATTAGTTACTTTCCTTACATGAAAAAATAGCTACGTGAGTGCGGGACAAGGGGGAGCCATTAGCTTGCCTGCTTGGGGGGCTGGGATGGCTGAGGCTCTTCTTTGACGTGCCCGACATACTTTTTTTCTTCATACGGTCGGCCTTTGGGGCGGATACTTTCTGGGGTGAAGCGATTGGTGGCCCAAGTGAGCCCGAGAACGTAGACAGCAGCAAAGAGGCTGGCGGCGGCGTCCCACGGTGACGTGGCGGACAAGGAAAGGCGCATAATGAGGGTAGCAATCACGAAACCGGAATTTCGAAACACCGCGTGGAAGGAAGGCATAAAGCGTTGGGCGATCAGCACTAAGGTGATGTCGGCAAAAATTAACACCGTATAGATGGTTTCAAAGAAGGGTTCTTCGCGACCGCTGATAAGAAACAGGATCCCATCGCGGGTGGCAATGGCAATAAACAGAATAAGCAGCACAAGCGCGATGAGCTTTTTTGAAATCACGTAGAGCATACGCTCGTGCGGATTTTTAATATAATTTTGTTTGCTACGCAGGTGATGGTAGTAGCCAAGGCAAATAAAGATAGCCAAGGCCGCAGTGGCCGCGATGGCAATGCGATATACGGGCTGCATGCCCATGGCAAGGCTGACAGGCTCTGGCAGATATGCCAATTCTTTAAAGGCATTGCGGAGCAGAATCAGCACCATGATTTCAAACTGTTTGCCGAGGGAGCGCGATAAGGAGCAGGAAATGCTCAGAATTAAGCCCATGACTTCCATGCCAAGAATCAGGGTGAAGGCCAGATTAATGGCGTGAAAATGGTTTGTGGGCACAACGGCGGCTAGGGCCGGGGGGAAAAAGCCTTCGCGGTTGCATTCAATGCCGATTAAGGCACCGATAAAAATGAAAAAAATGATCGCTGCCATAACACGTTGGGTACGCGGGCGCTCCCAAACATGGTGTATATAATCATAAACATCGGCGAGCGGTTCCATCCGGGCAAGTAAAGACATGCGAGAAATCCTTTTAACGTGAAATAGCCCCGCATATACTTGAAAGGCATGGGACTAACATGCGGGCTTGGGAGGCATTGGAGGGGGGCAAAGCCCCCCTGTACTTCGGGAGTAGGCGGGATTTATTCCCGCCGTAAGTGACCGAAATCTGCCTGATACCGTGTAATAATATTAATCCCATTCGCGCTTGTCTTCAATGGGACGAATCTGCGGGGGCAGACTGCCAGGTGCCAGAATTTTGAGCTCGGGGCGCAGTTTAATTTTTTCGCGGAACTGGTGCAGGAGGTCTTCTTCGCGTTTGAAATTGCTGGTTTCGATGTACAAAACCATTTCGTCAATGCCACCGGGGTTGGTGACTTCTATCTGCCAGCGCTTGACTTCTTCAAAGCGGCTCATGACCTGCTCAACCTGATGCGGATAGACGAACATTCCCTTAATGCGGGCTGTGGTGTCCACACGCCCGACGATGCTGCCAAGACGGGGGCTGGTGCGCCCACAGGCACAGGGGGAGCGGTCAATGTAGGACAAATCCCCCGTGGCCAGGCGGATAAGCGGATAGGTCTTATTGAAGGCGGTGACGACAATTTCGCCCACTTCACCGTCTTTAAGAGGAATCCCGGTGTCAGGATGGCAAATTTCGACAAAACAGCGGTTGGCGATGTGTAGGCCGGTTTTGTGAAAGCATTCGTAGCCGATGCAGCCTACATCGGCGGTGCCGTAGCCCTGACGCATGATGAGGTCGTATTTCTTTTCCATCTGATTACGCATTTTTTCAGACAGGCGCTCGCCCGTGACAAAGGCCACTTCAAGCAGCAGGTCTTTACGTAGGTTCAGGCCTTTTTCTTCGGCTTTTTGGGCAAGGTGCATGAGGTAACTGGGGGTGCCCACATAGCCGGATACACGTAATTTTTGCATGATTTCTAGCTGGGTGGAAGCGTCTGACGGCCCAGCGGGAATAACCGCACAGCCGAGGTTACGCAGGGGTTCTTCAAACATGAGACCCGCAGGTGACAGGTGGTAATTGAAGGTGATTTGCACCGCATCACCGGGGCGGTAGCCCACGGAATAGAAGGCCTCGGTGTAGCCCCAATAGTCTTCCCCGCGATCTTCTGGGTCAAAAATAGGGCCGGGGGAGAGAAAGATGCGCTTTAAATCGCCGATATCCTTGGTAAGCAAGCCACCGAGGCGTGGCCCCATGGACTGTAAAAAAATGAGTTCTTTTTTCTTCAGAATGGGGATGTGCTTGATGTCTGAAAGCGTTTTAAATTTTTCTACATTAAACTGTGCGCGATCAAAACGCTTTTTTACGTCTTCGGAATAGCGATAGGCGTAGGAGAGCAGATCCTTGAGTTGAATTAAGCAATATTGGCGGCGTTCGCTTTCGTCCAACACTTCGCGGCGGCTGTAAATGCCTTCGGTACGGTCTTTACGGGTCATGGCTTTTTTCCTGTCACGAGATAATATATATTTGAATGAGCCACTATGTAGCCTTTCAGTATATAGAATGCAAGTCTTTTTTTAAAAATATTGTTATTTTATATGCTTACATGATTGATATAGGGGGGTATGCACGCTTTATGCGAATATTGCTTGGGCTAGAATGCTCTTGGCGGTAGAGAAACAAAATATTTTTAGGGTCAGGAAAAATGGAAAAATGTAAAAAAAGGCTTGCATCTTTAGGCACCATTGGGTAAAAGGTTCTCTCGCGCCGGGGTAGCTCAGTTGGTAGAGCAGGGGACTGAAAATCCCCGTGTCGGCAGTTCAATTCTGTCCCCCGGCACCACAAAAAATTAAAAGACTTACGCATAAGATGTGTAGGTCTTTTTTTGTTTTCAATTATAATTCTTTCCCACTCCTCTCCCACCTGTGTGGTTATAAAATAAGTGGGCGCGACACTTGGCACTGATTTACGGGATAGCTGGCACCCAAAAGACTTTTCTTTTATCAAAAAAAACTATAAGCACTTGACCCCGCAATCGTCCGGTTGAGGAAAAAATGCTTAGTATAAAGTCTATAAGGGAAAAAAAATGAATATACTTCCTCCTAAATTTTATAAAATGAACTTGCATAGAAGTTTAACCCGATTACACCATACCTTTTACAAAGTTAGACATAAAGAAAATAGTATCTACGCGCTTAAAGTAGGTTTGGCCGTAGTATTGGCCCATATATGCGCCCTACTCTTCGGTTTGGGAGCCAATCCGTGGGCACCCATCTCCGCTATTATTGTTATGCAGGTGCATGTGGCGGCCTCGCTGGAAATGTGTCTTTTCCGCGTGGTGGGCACCATGATCGGGGCTTTTCTGGGCTATTGCGCGGTGAAGGTTCTCCCGGGCGGCGCCATGGGACAAGCCGCAGCCCTGATGATAAGCTCGTCACTGTGCGCCTTTGTTATGCGCTGGGACGCGCGCTTTCGGCTGGCAGGCATCACCGCTGTGGTGGTTATTGCTGGCAGCACCCTCACCACCCAAATTGCCTTTTTCGCCATGGACCGTTTTTTTGAAATCATCATTGGGGTGCTGTCCGCACTGGTGGTTTCCGTCTATATATGGCCGGTCAGCGGCGCGGGCCTGCTCTTTTTAAAACTCAAAGGGCAATACTGCCTAGCCGCAGATCTACTGGAAAAAATTTCCGCCGCCTTTTTGAATAAACAAACACATTTATTACCCAATATTTTAGAAAAATTTCACCGCTGTGTGGACGGAAACCGTGCGGAATTTTCAAAATTACGCGAATATGAAGGCCTGAGCCTATACCAACGCTACCCGCAAATGGACATTCTTATTGCGTCACTGGAACAAATCCGCACGTATATGACCTCACTCTTAGACTCTTTGGACAGTGATGTTGAAGAAGGTACCAAGCTGCCCATCGCCTATGAACTGGCTTCCCTCACCGCTGTTACCGTTGCGGGCATGCATTGGGTAGTCACTGAAGAACAATTTTATCAGCAAGACATGCCAGACGTGCGTAAAGAATTACAATCCTGCTCCGCCCGTTTTGCGTACTTGCGGGTAGGCGGAGCGTTCCGCAACTATCCGCATGCCGTGGTCATCCAATTATTCGCTTTTTATAATGCCTTGACACATTTATCGGAAACGGTGGCCCTGTTACAGGAAAGGATTGAACTTCAGCACTCCATGCCCAAAAAAGTCTCTTAACATACACTTTTTTATAGATAAATTTAGGGCTGTAGTACCCTTGTTTAGTCACAGTTTTTGTGCTAGTCTGTGCGCTTCTTCAATTACGAAAAGTAGCCATAATTATAGCGTATGCCAAAAGAACAGATTAAAAAAAAATTACAACTGACCTACCCGTCAGAGCTTTTGCAGCGCTGGTATGATCCGCTTATATTAGATTTTAATAGCGAAACCCATATCTTGCAGGTGCGCTTTCCCCATGCCTATTTTGAAAGCTGGTTTCAGCACGAAGGGCGCAGCGCTTTTGAACAAGCCTTTGCAGACTGGCAACATACCCACATGCCTGAAGCCCACCTACAGTATTGCAGCTTCAGCCCAAAAAAAACGCAAGTCCTGTACGGCTTGGGCATACCTCCCCAAGATGAGCCTTCCAAAAAAATATCGGCACTGACAGAGCATGCCCCCAACACCGATTTTGACTCTTTTATCACTAACAGCAAAAATGCCTTCCCCCTGGCAGCCGCGCGCGAAGTTGCCAACCCGCATTCCAGCCACAACTATAATCCCTTTGTGATATGCGGAAAAAATGGGACGGGAAAAACGCATATTTTACGTGCTATTGTAGCAGAACGCAATAAAAATATCCAAAAAGAACCGCCAGATAAACTCTTTTTTGGCTGTGTGGATACCCTTGAAGAGCTGTTTTGCACGCATACAACGGCAAGTCTCTTAGCCCAATATAATTGCTTTGTGGTGGACGACATACAAGGCCTTGCCCACCGCCCTACTCTACAAGAGCAAATAGTAAAAATTTTGGATGCTAGTGTGGATCACACCCCCACAGAGCCTACACGCTCCCCAAGCGGTGCCCAATTAGTTTTTGCCTGCACAGGCACCCTTACGGATCAAGAGGGCCTGAGTGAGGCCTTGCGCTCGCGTTTAGAAGTGGGCCTTGTTGTCGAACTTAAAGCCGCAGATATTGATGTACGCATGCGTTTTGCACAAAAGCGTTGTGCCAGCTGCAATATTAAGGCTGAACGTAGTCAAATGCTCCTTTTAGCACAACGCTGTACCAATTTACGCCAATTGAGTGGGATTATCCTCAAAATTCAAGCCTTCCATGATTTGGTACAAAGAGATATAACCATCAGCGATCTGGAAAATATTTTGCGTAACATCGGCGACAACCGACAGACCCAACCCGCTGATATTGTCGCCACCGTGGGCCAATATACCGGACACAAGGTGGAGGATATTCTTGGCAGCAAACGCAAGCCCGACTTGGTGCTAGCCCGCCAAACCGCCATGTATTTGTGCCGAGAACTCTTGGGTACCTCCTATCCGGTACTGGGCCGTTTTTTTGGGGGAAAGGATCACAGCACTGTTATCCATTCCATTCAAAAAATTAAGAAATTACTCGTTAGTAACAAAGATACGCAAACTATGGTCACAGAACTGCAACAAAAGTGTCAGGGACGATAAAATTTCTAAAATGAAGCCTAAAATGTTTGTTTAGTCATTACACGTTCCTAATACACCGCAAAACTTATATTATAAAATAGCACACTTAACAGAGTTAGCAACATAAGCACCGCCCTCTACTTACTATCACAGGATAAAGACATGAAACTTACTATTGTAAAAGAACAAATCATCGAAGGGCTCCAGAAAGCCGCAAACATCATTCCCTCCCGTACAGGCGCTGCCTATTTGCGTTCTGTCTGGCTCAAAGCAGAAGGAAGCACTGTGTCTATTTTGACCACAGACGCTAATATCGAATTTGTGGGAACATACCCTGCTGAAGTGACAGAAGAAGGACTAGTAGGGGTACAAGGGCGTGCTTTTGTCGATCTTATACGTCAACTTCCCTCTGGGCAGATCAAACTCACCCTTGATAGCGCTTCAGGGAATTTGCTGCTGGAGCAAGGGCGGCGTAAATATAAATTGCCCGTGAATGATCAAGTTTGGTTTCAGAATTTTTCAGAATTTCCAACGGAAAAGGCCGTGGTATGGTCGGGTGACTTTTTGCAGGATATTGTTGATCGTGTTTCCTATTGTATCAGTGACGATGATTCCTCCGACGCCATTGCGTGTTTCTACATGCGCCCTGTGGGCGAAGGCCGCATTGAATGCTGCGGTTTAAACGGGCATCAATTTGCGCTCAACGGATTTACCCATGACGATCTTGCCGCTCTTCTCCCGTCGGAAGGGATATTGATTCAGAAAAAATATTTACAGGAACTCAAAAAATGGCTTGGCAGTGATGAAATTGAACTGAATATCACCGAAAAGCGCGTACATTTTCGTACCATAGACGGTCGTGAAACGCTGAGTCTGCCCCGTGCCACCTATCAATATCCTGACTACATGGCCTTTATGACCAAGCTGCAAGCTGACGGCGCATCGGCTTTGACCATTGAGCGCAAGGAAGGCATGGACGCGCTGGGGCGTATCAGTATTTTTAATACAGACAGTGACCGCTGTACGTATTTTGAATTGACCGGTACTGAAGCCATTCTTTCCGCTCAGGGACAGGACGTGGGTTCAGCCAACGAAAGTTTGGAAGTGGTGTACTCCGGCAATATCACAAAAATAGCCTTTCCAACCCGCACCCTTATGGATATTATGGGCCACTTTGTTTCCCAAAAGCTGGAAATGACCCTCACCGGTACCGAAGGCCCTTGCGGGCTTACAGGTAAGGACGATTCTGACTACACTGTCATTATTATGCCCATGAAAATTACTGAAACGAGCTACTATAGCGAGGAAGACGTTTAATGGCTTCTGACATTTCCCCCTCGTCTCCTGAATCACAGGCCCTGCATCAAACCGGATCTTCCGGCTACGACGCTTCTTCCATCACCGTATTGGAAGGTCTTTCCGCTGTTCGCAAAAGACCAGCTATGTATATTGGCTCCACTGATGCGCGCGGGCTGCACCATCTGGTGTACGAAGTGGTGGACAATTCTATCGATGAAGCCATGGCTGGCTATTGCTCACGTATCCAGATTATTCTGCATGCCGACAACAGCGTGACCGTACGCGACGATGGGCGTGGTATTCCTGTGGATATGCACCCCAAAGAAGGCGTGCCCGCTGTGCAGGTTGTTATGACCGTGCTGCATGCCGGGGGCAAATTCGACAATGACGCGTATAAAGTTTCTGGTGGCCTGCACGGGGTGGGGGTATCGTGTGTGAATGCTTTGTCTGAAGCGCTTACGGTCACGGTGCGCCGCGACGGTAAACGTTACCAACAGCATTATGTGCGCGGTGTGCCTCAAGACAAAGTTACCGTTATTGGTGACTCCAATAGTCACGGTACCACGGTGCGTTTTAAGCCTGACGAAGAAATTTTTGAAGTTTCAGAGTTTTCTTACGAAACCCTCAAAAAACGCTTTGAAGAACTCGCCTATTTGAATCGCGGTTTGGAAATTGAATGTGTAGACGAACGCAATTCTGAAAAGCATTTTTTCCGCGCCGACGGGGGTATTACCCAATTTGTCAAAGATTTGAATTCTGGTGAAAACGGAATTCACCCTGTTATTTATGGCGAAGGCAACACGGATAATGTGGTTACAGAATTTGCCCTGCAATATAACGCGGGCTACAAAGAAAATGTCCTCACCTTTGCCAATAATATTCGCACTAAGGAAGGCGGCACCCATCTGGTGGGCTTTAAAACCGCCCTTACCCGCGCCATTAACGGCTATGTGAAGGGTCAGGCCGATTTGGTTAAAAAGATGAAGGGCACTACCCTGTCCGGCGATGATATCCGTGAAGGCCTTACTGCTGTTGTCAGCGTTAAATTGCCCCAACCCCAATTTGAGGGGCAAACCAAGACAAAACTTGGGAACAGCGAAATTGCGGGGATTGTTTCCGGCATTGTTTACGAAAGTCTGTGCGTATTTTTTGAGGAAAATCCTAAAGACATTCGTATGATTATTGAAAAAGCCGTGGACGCTGCTCGGGCCCGCGATGCCGCCCGCCGTGCCAAGGACTTGGTTCGTCGCAAAGGGGCTTTATCCGACAATGCCCTGCCCGGCAAATTGGCCGACTGCCAAAGTAAAGATCCCGCAGATTCTGAATTATTCATCGTGGAAGGTGACTCCGCAGGCGGCTCGGCTAAGCAAGGGAGAAATCCCAAAAATCAGGCTATTTTGCCCTTGCGCGGTAAAATTTTGAATACCGAGCGGACTCGCTTTGACAAAATGCTTGCTAACCGTGAAGTCAAAGCCCTTATTACCGCAATGGGGGCCGGTATCGGGGAAGAAGATACTGACCTGACCCGTTTGCGGTATCACAAAATTGTTATTATGACCGACGCCGACGTGGACGGTGCCCATATCCGCACCCTCCTCCTGACATTCTTTTTCCGTCAATATCAGGGTCTTATAGAAAATGGCTATTTATACATTGCCCAGCCGCCTTTGTACCGCGCCCACAATGCGCGTATGGAGCGTTTTATCAAGGATGATGATGAGCTGAATAGCTTTTTACTCCAAAGGGTGAGTGAAGATATTACTATCCACGCTGCCAACGGCGTGACCTTTAAAAGCCATGAAATCATTACCTTCATGGAAAAAATTGAACAATTGGCGCAACGCGTGTCCGATGCAGAAATGACCGGCACCCCGCGCGCACTTTTTCTGGCCCTGATTGGGAACGAACAACAGGAAGATCCTGTTGAATTTGAAAAAAACTTGGAACTTCAAGTGCCGCTGATGGTTCAATGGCTGCAAGAACGCGGGTATATTTACGAGGTTGAACACGAAATAGAGGAAGAAGAAGAGCGTCTCTTTTTTGTATTTGAAGATCAGGGCGGGCACCGTACGCGCCGAGGGACAGAATTTTTTGCCTCACGTTTGTACAAGCAATCATTAAAACTCTTTAGTGAAATCCGTAAAAATTGTGGCGGTATGGTCTTTAATATTGAAACAAAGGCCGGCACTTCCGTAGCTCCTGATGTTTTTGCTTTGCTACAAATGGTTCTTGACGAAGCCCGCCGGGGTTTGAATATTCAGCGCTACAAAGGTTTGGGTGAAATGAATCCCGAACAGCTTTGGGTTACCACTATGAATCCTGAAAATCGCATCTTGCTACAAGTGAATATTGAAGATGCCAGTGAAGCCTCAGATTCTTTTGAACAACTTATGGGCGACCGTGTGGAACCCCGCCGTGAATTTATCGAACGCAATGCCTTAAGCGTGCAGGATTTAGATATTTAACGAAAAGTTTTTTACATCGTTGTTAAGAATCTGGGGCTTTGCCCCAGACCCCAGCAGGGACGAGTCCCCTGTGCCCGTGCTGTCAGCATTTGGGGGTGCAGGGGCATCATGCCCCTGCCAGCGGGGGTCTGGGGGAGGCAGCGCCTCCTCCAGAAAATCCAAAATAGAGGTCACCCGTGTCAGAACAGCAACAAGTCAGCATAGATAAAGAATTACGGAAGTCGTATTTAGAGTATTCACTCTCGGTTATTATTGGGCGTGCTATACCGGACGCGCGGGACGGCTTAAAACCTGTCCACAGGCGCATTATGTTTGCACAATACGAATTGGGCAACGGCTATAACCGTCCGCACAAAAAATCTGCACGTATTGTTGGTGACGTTATTGGTAAATATCACCCCCACGGTGACTCTGCAGTGTATGACGCGTTGGTGCGTTTGGCACAAGAATTTTCCATGCGCGATCCGCTGGTAGACGGTCAAGGGAACTTTGGTTCTATTGACGGTGATTCAGCGGCGGCCATGCGTTACACTGAATCGCGTATGTCTAGGCTAGCTGGGGAATTTTTGGCGGATATTGATAAAGAAACCGTGGATTTTCGCCCTAACTACGACAATACTTTGCAGGAGCCTTCGGTGCTGCCCACCAAGGTGCCCAACCTGTTGCTTAACGGCACTTCGGGTATTGCGGTGGGTATGGCGACGAATATTCCCCCGCATAATCTCGGCGAATTGTGTGATGCCTTGTTGCACATTATTGATCAGCCCGAATGTACTATTACGGATTTAATGGAATATGTGAAAGGCCCGGACTTCCCCACCGCAGGCTTTGTCTACGCGGGGCAGGGTTTGTACGACGCCTATCATACGGGCCGTGGTACGGTGAAAATTCGGGGCAGAATTGAGATTGAAGAGCGTAAAAAAGACTTCCAATCCATTGTGATTCGGGAAATTCCTTACGCCTTAAATAAATCCAGTTTAGTGGAAAAAATCGCTGCGCTGGTGAATGACCGCAAAATTGAGGGCATTTCTGACTTGCGCGATGAGTCGGACCGCAAGGGTATCCGCATTGTTATTGACCTGAAGCGCGGTACTATTCCAGAAATCGTCATCAATGCCCTGTACAAATTTACGCCCTTGGAAACCTCTTTTGGTATCAATATGCTGGCGGTGGTTGATAACAGGCCCAAGCTGCTGAACTTAAAAACAGCGCTTACCTGCTTTTTGGATCATCGGCGGGAAGTGGTTATCCGCCGTACCCGCTTTGATCTGCGTAAGGCCGAAGCCCGCGCGCATATTTTAGAAGGCTTGCACATTGCCTTGGACAATATTGACGAAGTTGTCGCGCTGATTCGCGCTTCTGCTACGCCTGATGAAGCCCGCACCCGTTTGATGGAGCGCTTTGCGCTGTCCGAAATTCAGGCGAAGGCCATTTTGGATATGCGTCTGCAAAGGCTGACAGGCTTACAGCGTGAAGAATTGCTGGCAGAATTGAAGGAAATATTGCAAAAAATTGAATATTTTAATTCTATTTTGGAAAATGTGGAAGTGCTGCGCGGGGTTTTGCGCGACGAAATACAAGAAATACGCACTACCTTTTCCAGCAAACGCCGCACGGAAGTTTTGCAGGACGCCCTGACCGGTATTGATATTGAAGATCTTATCCCGGATGAAGAAGTGGTGATTACCCTGTCTCGGCGTGGCTATTTAAAACGCACCACCCTTGATAATTATCAGCAGCAAAAACGCGGTGGTAAGGGTATTGCGGGCTTGCACACGGGCGAAGACGATTATGTGCAGGAATTTCTCACCACGACAAATCACCAATACTTATTGTTGTTCACCAATAAGGGCCGCATGTTCCAACTTAAGGTGCATCAGGTGCCTGAAGGGAGCCGTACCGCCAAGGGAATGCATATTGCCAACCTTGTGCCCATGGATCAAAATGAGTGGGTAACGAAGGTGCTCACCGTGCGTGAATTTGCCGAAGACAAATACTTTTTCTTTGTCACTAAGCGCGGCATGGTTAAGCGGGCCTCGGCCTCACTGTATGCCAAGTGCCGTAAAAGCGGCCTGATTGCCGTGGGTTTGCGGGATGATGACGAACTTGTCTTGGTGCGCCCGGTGCGCGAAGACCACCACATTATGCTGGCAACTTCCTTGGGTACCGCCATCCGCTTCTCTTGCCGCGATGTACGCCCCATGGGCCGCAGCGCAGCAGGGGTTAAGGGTATTGCCTTGCGCCGCGACGA
This sequence comes from Desulfovibrionaceae bacterium, assembly GCA_036655975.1. Taxonomy (GTDB): domain Bacteria; phylum Desulfobacterota; class Desulfovibrionia; order Desulfovibrionales; family Desulfovibrionaceae; genus CASQEL01. The sequence goes on from JAVVPD010000004.1 coordinate 45,662, forward strand.
CTTTGTGGTAGCCGGTGTCATGCTTAAGGCTGAAGATCAGATCACGGAAATAATGACTGTGTCCGCCTTTGGCTATGGCAAGCGTTCTGGTATTGATCTGTACCGGATACAATCACGCGGGGGCAAGGGCATTATCAACTTTAAAGTTACCCCCAAAACGGGGCCGGTGGTCGGGGCTATGCCCGTGCGGGAAGGGGACGGGCTGGTTATGCTCACCTCCACTAATAAAATCGTACGCATTGGGCTAGATGAAGTTCGCACTAAGGGCCGTGCTACCATGGGGGTTATGCTTGTCCGTTTGGATGAAGGCGCGCGCGTTGTGGGCTTTGACCGGGTGGATGAAGGCGGACAACCGGAACTTGGTATTGATCTGGAATCGGACGAATAAGGAATTGCGGTGGGCAAACCCGTGAGAGGCCTTCTTTATGGCGTGATTATCTGCCTTTGTCTTGTAGGCGTTGCGGCGTGTGACAATTCGTTGGTGGTGGATGATTTGGCCGAAGCGCGGGCCGCCATTATCAACCGCAACTGGACACTTGCGGAAAGGCTGATAGAACGCTATTTGCGTGTGCAGGAAGACCCAGATCAACGCTGGGTGGCATGGCAATGTCTTATTGAAGCTACCAACGGCGCGAGCCAAGAACCGCGTGTTACCTTGGAATATCTTGAGGCCATGCTGCAAGAATATGCCGATGACGACAGCCGCGCCAAGTTTATTCTGCAACGTATGGGAGTGCTGAATGAAGCTTTGCGCCGCAATGACAGGGCCGCCGACGCGTGGTCGACCTACATTAATCTTGAAGGTCTCAGCCCTGAAGAAGCCACTGAAGCGCATCGGCACCTTGCCAATATCCATTTTAAGGCTCGGCGCTATGAAGTGGCGGAAAACGTGTTGTACGGTTGTTTGGCTCTTGAGGTGCCCGCCCCCCAGCATGCCCAATGTATGTATGATTTGGCAGACATGAGCGTGGCGCGGGAACGCTGGGAAGAAGCCTCCACCTTTGCCAGTCAGGTGCTAGAAATTGATACGGATACAAAAATGAAAGGTCTGACCATGTTTTTATTGGCCGAAGCTCTGGAGCAACAAAATAAATTCGCCGAGGCCCTCCGCTATTTTGAAGCCGCCCGACCGCTGTATCCCAATGAAATGGTCGTAGATAACCGCATTGCGTTTTTAAAAAAGAAATTGAAAAAATAATACGGCTGGGGAGCCTTGCTTCCCCAGCCCCCCCGCAGGGGCATGATGCCCCTGCACCCCCGATCCGTGGACATGGTGCTTGTGATGCAGGGAGTTTCGTTTTGTGGGGGGGCAAAGTAAAAATACTAGTACTGGAGTTTTTATATGTGCGGGCTTTTTGGAATTTCTGCTCACGCTGAGGCGGCACGTCTGTCATATTTTGGTTTATACGCCCAGCAGCATAGAGGGCAGGAAAGCGCGGGTATTTGTACGTGGGACGGTAAGCATTTGCACGAACACCGGGCCATGGGTTTGGTGCCTGAAGTCTTTACCGAGGAAATTTTGTCCAAAAAACTTCCCGGGGATACGGCTATCGGTCATGTGCGCTATTCCACCACAGGCTCCTCCGCAGTGCGTAACGCACAACCCTTTGTGGTGCGTTTTCAGGGTTCGGAAATTGCGCTGGCCCACAACGGTAATTTGGTGAATACTCAAGAATTACGCACTATTCTTGAAGAAAAAGGCTCCATTTTCCATACCTCCAATGACAGCGAAATTTTTATGCATTTATTGGTGCGCGCTTTGCGGAATAAGTCTTTGGAAGAAGCCATCAAGGAAGCCTGTTCACAAGTTAAAGGTGCATATTCATTATTAATTATGGCTGGTGACAAGATTGTAGCCGTGCGCGATCCCTTGGGTTTTCGTCCTTTGGCCATGGGTATGCTGGATGATTCCTATGTTTTTGCCTCTGAAACCTGTGCTTTGGACTTGCTCGAGGCTGAATACATCCGCTCGGTAGAACCTGGCGAAATGATTGTGGTGGAAAAAGGCCATCTGACCGCCCACCGCTTGCAGGATGCGGAAAATACCCCGCCCCATCCCCGCCAGTGTATTTTTGAACTGGTGTACTTTGCCCGTCCCGATTCCACCGTGTTTGGGGAACAGGTGTACCTGTGCCGCAAGCGCATGGGGTGGCAATTGGCTTTTGAGTCCGCCCCTGATGTGGATTTTGTTATGCCTTTCCCGGATTCGGGCGTCTACCCTGCTGTGGGTTTTGCCCAATGTGCGGAATTGCCGTATGAACACGCCATGATTCGCAATCACTATGTAGGCCGGACTTTTATTCAACCCAGCCAGAGCATGCGGAGTTTTGGGGTGCGAGTAAAAATTAATCCTGTGCGGGACATGATTGACGGTAAGCGCATCTGCATTGTGGACGACTCCATCGTGCGCGGCACCACGGTGCTTACACGGGTAAAAAAATTGCGTGAACTGGGCGCGCGCGAGGTGCACATCCGCATTTCCAGCCCTCCGGTGAAATACCCCTGTTTTTATGGTATCGACTTCGCCTCTAAGGGCGAACTTGTTGCCGCTAAACATAGCCTGAGTGAAATTCAAAAATTGCTCAATGTGGATTCCCTGCACTACTTGTCTCTACCCGGGCTTATGCGCTCGGTCGCCCATTCGGACGCGTATTGCCAAGCCTGTTTCACGGGAGAATACCCTACCGCATGCTGCGAAGCCGGTAAATACAGATTAGAAAATAGCTGCGCGAGCAGATAGAGGAATATACGCCATGTCTGACACGAATATAAAGACTATTAAGGGTTTTGCGGATTTATTCCCGCCGGAAAGTACAGCCTTTACCCGCATGGAAGAGGTGGCGCGGCGGGTGTTCGGGAATACGGGCTATGGGGAATTGCGTACCCCCCTGCTGGAGCGTACGGAATTATTTTGTCGCTCTATCGGCACGGAAACAGATGTCGTGCAGAAGGAAATGTATACCTTTGAGGACCGTAAGGGCCGTTCCCTCACCTTGCGCCCTGAAGCCACGGCGGGAGTGATGCGGGCGTATTTAGAATCGGGGAAATACGGCAGTGAAAGTGTGACAAAATTGTACACTTTTGGGCCGATGTTTCGGTACGAGCGTCCGCAAAAAGGGCGTATGCGCCAATTTCATCAAATAAATTGTGAATGTCTGGGCGCGCAGGGCGCACATACGGATGCGGAAGTCATTACGATGTTGATGACTTTTTTGGACGAATTGGGCTTGAAAAATCTCGAACTCCATATGAATTCTTTGGGTTGTGCGGAGTGTCGCCCGCACTACCGCAAGGTGTTGTATGACTATTTAAGTTCGCTCGATCCCTCGGCCCTGTGTGAAGACTGTCGCCGCCGTATGCAAACCAACCCCTTGCGGGTTTTGGATTGTAAGGTGCCCAGCTGTAAGGAACATACCGAAAAAGCCCCCACCCTGCTGGAATCAAATTGCCCCCATTGTCAAAGTCATTTTGCCACGGTGACTGACCTGCTCAAGCGGGGGGGCATTGACTGGGTGTTAGATAACAGACTGGTGCGCGGTCTGGATTATTATTGCCGTACAACTTTTGAGGTGGTGTCTGGGGCTATTGGCGCGCAGTCTTCCGTGGCGGGGGGCGGGCGCTATGACGGCTTGATCAAGGCCCTGGGCGGCCCGGATGTTCCCGGCATTGGTTTTGCCTGTGGAATGGAGCGTTTGGCTCTACTCTTGCCTGAGCTCAAGCCTAAGGCTTATGATTTTTTTATTGTGTGCGTTGACGCCTCTGTGAAAGATGAAGCCTTTTTACTTGCCAGTCGCTTGCGTCAGGCGGGTTTTTCTGGTGATCTCTCCCATGCGGGCACGGGTTTTAAGGGGCAGATGCGCCAAGCGGGCAAATGCGGCGCGCATTTTGCTTTGGTGCTCGGGCCAGATGAGTTGGGCGCTCAGTCCATTGTGGTGAAGAATATGGGCCAAAGCAGTCAGGAAAGTATAAAATTAGAAAATATTGTGGCCTATTTTCGCGATAAGCTGCAAAAATAAGCTTCCCCCATACGGGGGAACAGGGCTGTAAAGCCTCTGCCAGTGGGTTTTGCGGAGGCAGCGCCTCTCCAAAGTATCCCGTACTATTACAAAAAAACGAAGGGACGACTCATGAGCGATCAGAATTTGGATGTACAGCAGGATCACCAGCAATTTATCGCACCTTTGGGCGACTGGAAGCGCAGCCATCATTGCGGGGAATTAACCATTGCCAATGATGGGCAGGACGTGTGCGTCATGGGCTGGGTGCAGTACCGGCGCGACCACGGCGGCCTAATTTTTGTAGACTTGCGCGACCGCAATGGCTTAACGCAAGTGGTGTTTAGCCCTGACATCGCCCCAGCTGCTCATGAAAATGCGTACATCTTGCGTTCTGAATATGTGGTTGCCATTCGCGGTAAGGTACGCCCCCGCCCCGAAGGCATGACCAACCCTGCCATGGTGACAGGGCAGATTGAAGTGGTAGCCTATGCGTGGAAATTGCTGAATACGGCGAAAACTCCCCCCTTCCCCATTGAAGATCGCTGTGAAGCGGGAGAAAATTTGCGCTTGCAGTGGCGGTATTTAGATTTGCGCCGTCCGCGTATGGCGAATAATTTTGTATTGCGGCACAAGATTACGCAATCTGTGCGGCGCTATTTGGACGAAATCGGCTTTCTGGAAATCGAAACTCCCATGTTGACAAAGTCCACCCCTGAGGGGGCGCGTGACTTTTTGGTTCCTAGCCGAGTGAACCCGGGGCAATTTTTTGCTTTACCGCAATCACCACAATTATTTAAACAATTATTGATGGTTTCGGGTATGGAACGCTATTTCCAGATTGCCCGCTGTTTTCGTGATGAAGATTTGCGGGCCGACCGTCAACCGGAATTCACGCAGATTGACATTGAAATGTCTTTTGTGAATGAAGAGCAGATAATGGAAATGGCAGAAGGTTTGGTAGCCCGCGTTTTTAGTAATGTGATGAATATCAATATCCCCCTGCCCTTCCCGCGCATGAGCTATGATGACGCCATGGATCGCTTTGGGGTGGATAAGCCTGATACGCGTTTTGGTCTGGAATTAAAGGACATCACCTCTGTGGTGAAGGGCTCTGGCTTCAAATTGTTTGCCACCGCGGCCTTGGTGAA
>JAVVPD010000005.1:0-35950 GCA_036655975.1 Desulfovibrionaceae bacterium
CCCTTCTTCACGTCCAAGGTGGGGCACTTTTACGTGCACGGGGTGGGTCACTTTTGTTTGCTCGTTGACACACGGGAATGAGACGACGATAATTGAGCTTCACATAGCACAAAGCCGCCCCAAGGTATAGAGGCGGCTTTGTGGAAAGGTGTCTAGAGCAAGAATTTAATTTTTAATTTCGCGCAACTTGGGCAAACTTTTTACAAATTGCAAAGCCATACGCAATTGATTGTCTTTTTCTAATTGTTCCTTCACGTCCATATTCGGCGTAATGGTGGCCTTAGTCCCCTTACTGGCTTTGCCTGTTTCAACTTTTTTCCCGGTATCCCCCTTTTCCAAGTGGCGATTAAGATCCTTTTCGCGCAACATCTGGCGAGGGGTCTTTTTATCTTCAGGGCGAGGCGGTTCGAAAGGAATTTCCAAGTCGGGAACAATGCCTTCGGCTTGAATGGAGCTGCCGTTGGGGGTGTAGTACAGCGCAATGGTTATTTTAAGCCCAGAACCGTCCGACAAAGGAATGATATTTTGTACAGATCCCTTGCCAAAGGTGCGTTCGCCCAAGATGAGCGCGCGCTTTTGGTCGCGCAGTGCGCCAGCCACAATTTCTGAAGCCGAGGCCGAACCGGCGTTCACCAGCACCACCATGGGCACAGAAATATCCGATTTTTTGTCGGTTGCGTTGAATTCACGCACCGAGGCATCCTGACGTCCACGGATAGACACAATACCGCCGCTCTTCAAAAACATATCCGAAACAGACACGGCTTGATCCAACAATCCCCCAGGATTATTGCGTAAATCAAGCACTATGCCTTTGAGGGCATTCTTTTTGTTGGCTTCTTTCAAAGCATCGGTCAATTCTTGGGTGGTACGATCCGAGAAACGGGTCAGGCGAATCCACTGATAGCCTTCTTCCAGCACCTTGGATTTAACGCTCACTAGCGGGATGGCATCACGGACAATGCTGATCAATTGCGGTGTTTTAGAGTCCGTACGCAACAGATTCAATTCTACAGGGCTGCCCTTGGGGCCACGAATACGCGTAACCACTTCCTGCAAGGACAATTCTTGCGTAGGTTGACCATTGATGGACAAAATTATATCCCCCGGCTGGACTCCTGCACGAAACGCGGGCGTATCCTCAATGGGGGTAACCACGATAATCTGATTATTTTCCATGGAAATTTCAATACCCACGCCGAAAAATTCGCCCGTGGTTGTTTCCTGCATTTCTTTATATTCTTCAGGGCTCATGAAAGTGGAATGCGGATCCAAGCCTTGCAGCATCCCCTTGATAGCTCCGTTAATCAGATCCTTACGGGGAGTATCTTTTACATAAAAACGCTCAACCATATCAAGAACTTGGCTAAAACGCTTCAAAGAATCAAATTTTGAATCTTCGGTTGCGGCAAAAGTCCCCATGGGAATACACAGTGTTGCAACAAACAACACGAGAAATAAACGCACAAACATATATTTTTTCCTCCAAGGAAATTTCAAACGCATGCAGTGGACTCACATACGTGATTCACACATAAAAAGCAATCCGCGCATGCCCCTTGGACATTTTTTTTGCCACCTGCACCAAAAAGCTGGGTTTGCCCTATATAACACAGGCAAACCCAGCGAAGGTATTCAAAACAGCAAGGTTTTACCCGCACACGCGGATAAAACCCCTGCTACTTAGTCAACTTTAAAGAAAACAGCTGCGCCAGCACCGCACACGGGGCACTTGCTGCAGGTGCCTTCATGTGTGTACCCACACACTTTGCACACATAATAATCGGTTGCTTGCAGGCCCTTGGGGTCTTTCATGGCATGTTTGTACAATTTGGCATGCACTTCTTCAACAGCATTGGCATAACCAAAATATTTTGCCACGGCGGCGTTGCCTTCGGCTTCGGCGTCCTTGAGCATTTCAGGATACATGTGGGTGAATTCATAGGTTTCACCTTCAAGGGCGGACTTCAGGTTGGCGGCGGTATCACCGACATGACCGGCGTTTTTCAGGTGTGCATGTGCGTGAATGGTTTCCGCCGCAGCAGCAGCACGGAACAATTTGGCAACCTGAGGCAAGCCTTCTTTATCAGCAACGTCTGCAAAGGCCAAATATTTGCGGTTAGCTTGTGATTCACCTGCGAAAGCAGCCATCAAATTGTCTTGTGTTTTTGCCATGATATTCTCTCCTTAAATTGTTTATTCGCTTATGTTCACTCAGGAACGATTACTAATAACTAAAAGCGCTCTGCCTGTAAAGTCTTTTCTGAAAATATTTCCAAAATTTCCCCCATCCACCATTTTGTATGGCTTGACCCCACCGGTACCTCCCGTTACCCTGCCAACATGTCAGCACGTTATCCCATCCCCAGCGCAGCCCTGCACCGCACTGAAAACAGTGTGCGACGAAGCCTTTTCATCACCAGCACCGCGCACGCGCCAAGCATTGAAGCCGCCCGTGCCTTCATTGAGACTATTCGCCAAGAATTTCCCGATGCCACGCACAATTGCTGGGCTTTTGCCGCCGGCGCCCCTGAGCAAACAGCCCAAGTGGGCTTTTCCGACGATGGAGAACCCCACGGTACGGCAGGGCGCCCCATGCTGACGGTATTGCTGCATTCAGGCATGGGGGAACTCGCCTGTGTGGTCACGCGCTATTTTGGGGGGGTCAAACTCGGTACGGGCGGACTGGTGCGCGCGTATCAGAGTGCTGTGCGGGAAAATCTTGAGAGCCTGCCCCAACAGCAGCGTATCATTCCCGCCCACGTCAGTATCCGTATAGCCTATCCCCATGCGGACAAAGTGCGGCGGCTCTTGCAAAGCTTTGAAGCACAGGTACAGGCAGAGCACTACGATTCTAGTATCACCTTAACAATTATGCTTCCGGCAGAACATCTGCCCACCTTGCAACAACACCTTGCCGACAGTACCAACGGCACAGCACGGTTGACCCAAATTATTCACTAAGCCCTACAAAACACACAGCACCATCCCCACCGCGTACAAACACACGGCAGCCAACAAGCCTGTATTACGTACCAAAATCAATAAAGCCCGCAAACGGGGAGCATCCCAAGGTTGAGCTTCCTCAGCGGGCAGCCCAACCCACGGTTTATTGTTCAATGCTCCAAAATATACGGTGGGCCCCCCCATACGTGCGCCCAACAACCACGAGGCCGCCGCCATGGGCCAGCCAGAATTAGGGCTTTCCATACCTCCGGCCTGCCGTGCAACAACGGCAAAGCCCGGCCAGCGCCCACCGTTTCTCTGGGGCACTTGGGCCAAGGTGCCCGCTCCCCACAAAAACAGCACGGCTAGACGGGCGGGAATAAAGGCCAACACATCGTCCATGCGGGCACCTGCCCAGCCAAGCCTTCGCCATTTATCAATTTTATACCCCCACATGGAATCCATGGTGCTGACAACTTTATAGCCCCACAGGCCCACAGGGCCGCCCACAAGCAGCCAAAAAATCGGGGCCACCACGGCATCGGTAACATTTTCTGACAGGCTGTCTGCCAGACTTTTTCGCAAGGTATCCCGATCCTGCACGGTCGTGTCACGAGTAACCACCCGAGACAGGGCCTGCTGAGCTTCTTCCAAGCTCCCCTCTTCAATCACGGTCAAAATTTCTTCGCAGCTTTGCAGCAAGGCTCGGGTTGCTAGGCCCGCATAGGCGAAATATATACTGAACACAAGGCCCGCCACGGGCAGAGCTGTTAAAATATATACACCATAAGCACATAAAGTTACTGTAAAAATCATACAAGCAAGCCCCACGGGGCGGCTAGCTCCGGCCCGGCGCGCCCACGGCTCCAGCCCGTGCAAAATGTTCCCGATAATACAGACCGGATGCCGCCACGGTAAGGGCGGATCACCAAAGGCCATATCCAGAAAAAAAGCTACGGGGATAAGCCACCAATAGTCCATACCGGGCAGAATCATGACCAGATGTCCCCCCCATGAAGCCCATCGGGCAACATCTGCGCCGAGGCCAGCGCGGCGTACAGAATAATTCCCGCAGAAGTAGATAAATTCAGGCTGCGTACCACAGTCCGAATGGGAATACGCACCCTACTGGGGCTTTGCTCCAAAATATGCACAGGAAGACCACGCGTTTCCGGCCCAAATACCAAGCTATCCTGCGGGCTAAAGGCAAAAGTATGTACGGGCGCGCCGCCTTTGGAGGAGGTCATCACCAAACGCCTGCCCTGCCCTGCCTGCTGCGTGTAGCTGGCAAAATCGGGCCACAGGGTCAGACGCACGTGGGGCCAATAGTCCAGTCCCGCACGTTTAAGATACCGATCTTCCAACGAAAAACCCAAAGGTTCAATCAGATGCAGATCCGTATCCATCGCCGCGCACAGACGGGCAATATTCCCCGTATTAGGCGGTATTTCTGGTTCAAAAAGCACAATATGCAAGCGTTCAGTCTTCACAATTATCACTTTGGTTCGTGTTTATCTTCCGCAGGCGCGGCAATGGTATACGCTGTTTTCAGCACCCACGGCACAAGAGGGGCCACCAGAACAATTACTACATATAAAGGCCAAGCGTTACCGCTGTCCATCCGCCAAAACCACGCCACCCCCAAGGCCAGCAGAGCCACAAGCACCACCATAATCATCTGAATACGGCTGTGCTCAATCTGAAATTTTATTTCATTGAACAGCGACATCTTTGTCCCGCAAACAGGACAACACCGTGCTGTAGCCGACATTTCGTGTTTACATTTGGGGCATTGCAAAAGTCCCATACACTACCTCGACTCTCCTTATAGAGATGTTACACATTCCACAATACCTGGTACCAGTTGGCAGGAAACGCGCATATCTTTGCCCCCTGCCCCCCGTGCGTCCAAAGTGGCAAACAGGAGCGCTTCAGTAACCTCTATGGCCCCCACATGAGCGTTGTGCGGCAAAAGCGAATCATGCAGCATTTTTTTTGCCATATCTGTTGCCTCCCGCAGAGAAAAGCCACGGGGAATGGGCACACGCACATCCAGCAAAGGAACACGGGCCACGCCCCTAGAGGTGTCTGCAAATAATTCCAGCGCCGCCGTGGGCAAGGTGAGTGCCGCCCCAACGGCATTGGCAACATCCGCATGCGCGGGCACACACACGGGCAGGCCGAGTTTCTCCTGTACCAAAGCGCGCAACGTGTCCGCCGGCCCGCCCACCAGCCATACTTTTTGCGGGCACACCTGCTTGCCTTCCAATAATGCCGCCAAAGTGTACACGGGGTGGGCATTCACCCTCGTCTGCAACGCGCGTACCGCAGTGGCAATGGTCTCCAGAGCCACACTCACGGCCTGCACTGCGGCATCATGCGCGTTCAATCCGTGTTCCACCGCCCAAGCAGACATCCCCTGCTCCGCCGCGTGCACATTACCGCACACGCCGTGCCCAGCCACAATCAGCGCGTCCATCAGCGTGGGAGCAGCTCCCCCAAAGGCCATGGCTGGGCCGTGGCGCTGCGGCCCCACTGTCACCCGACCGTTCTCCACGCCAAGAGCCGAATCCCCCCCGACCCCAATGGTATTAAAGGCCAAAGCCCGCACGAGCGTGGAGCGCGCTCCCGCCACGGAAGCTTCCGGCCCTTGTAAACGCATACCGTCCCGATCCAGCACGGGAAAACCTTGGGCGAACAGAGCAATATCTGTAGTCGTGCCGCCAATATCCAGCAATAACGCGTCTTCGGCTTCCAAACCCAAGGCCATAACTCCCATGACACTGGCAGCAGGCCCCGACAAAATAGACTGCACCGGCTGCTGACGCGACTGCGACAAGGCAATGGCCCCGCCATCAGCCTTGAGTAAAAATACGGGGGCGTGGATGTGTGCGTGGGCGAGCGCGCCTGCCACAGCGTCTAAAAAATCATTATGCAAACGCCATACAGCGGCATTATAATAGGCAGTGGCAATACGGCGCGGAAAATGCAATTGCCCTGAAAGTTGGTGCCCCTGCACCACATAGCCCGCATGGGGCGGCACAAGGGCCGCCATGGCTTGCTCGTGGGCGGGATTACGGGGGGAAAATTTTCCCACCACCGCAAAAGCCTCAAGCCCTTGGGCCTGCCATTCACGGACTGTAGAGCGCAAAGGCTCTAGTTTAAGCGGGGTGACTTCTTCCCCACGATGGTCAAGGCCCCCTTCCACCACATGCACATGGCTGCCCATGGCAAAACGCGTCGCGCTCAGACCCGGCCCAGCCGACAATATCAAGCCCACTTTTTGGGTGCGCCCCTGCACAATGGCATTCACCGCCAGCGTGGTTCCCAGTGTGACCCGCTGCACACGACTCAGGGCTTCCGACGGCAGCTTTGCCAGCACCTCGCGCACGGATGTCAATAAATTTTCGTGACAGGTCAACACCTTGGCTGAAGCCACTAGTATGCCATTTTGAATCAACACCGCATCGGTATGGGTGCCACCCGCGTCAATACCCAAATACATAGTGACCTCGCAACAAACAGGTTTCCCGTGGAAAGCGCAAACAACGTAAAAATTTTAGCGCGCTCCCACGGGAAACACAAGCTGAAGCCGTTAAAAAATAGGGCTAATCATCACGCTTGCGGTCGTCACGCCTGTCATCTCTATCCTCGCGGTATTTGCCATTATGGTTCCGACCACGGTCATGATCTTTATAATAGTCGTCGCGCTTGCCGTCACGCTTACCATTATAATAGTTGTGATTGCGGTAATCACGGTCGCGATCATGCCCACGGCCACGACCATAGTCATGGTCATCGTTTTCATGATCGTTCCCCCGCATCATATTTTTTTCTTTGTAGCGAGTGTCGTGATTCCGGCCCCGATCACGATCATAGTGATTTCTATCACGATTATGATCGTCATCGTCCGCCACAAGTCTTACACTCTCGCCCTGAGCGTAAGCCGGAGTGCTTGTGCTCTGAAGCGCCCCGCCGAGCAAAACCATGCACAGGGGGCAGACCATAACAGAGCGAACTATGTATTTATACATATAAAATCCTCCGTAAGTATTTTTTTAGCTATTGCCATAAGCCACCCTCTTCTGCAAGTATAAAATTCTTGGCTCTGCCACGTCGCTCGCGCCAGTTCCCCCCTTGACCTTAGGGGCCTGTTCAATTACTTGTCATTGATTGCACATTGCATCATATCCATCGCCCCGATAGCAGATTTTGTCAGGACGATAGCCATAACATTGAGGTAATCACCATGCAAAAAACGGATTTCATCTGGTTCGACGGCAAAATGGTTCCTTGGGCAGACGCGAATGTCCACGTGCTGACCCACGGGCTGCACTATGGCACAGGTGTTTTTGAAGGTATTCGATCCTATGTATGCGCCGACGGCAGCTCCGCTGTGTTCCGCTTAACCGAGCACAGTACCCGCCTGTTACACTCGGCCCATATTTTATGTTTGAGCATACCCTATTCTGCTGCCCAACTTGACGCGGCGATTCTTCAAACCCTTAAGGCCAACAAATTGGCCGAAGGCTACATCCGTCCGCTATCTTTTGTAGGCGACGGCGAAATGGGCGTATACCCCGGTGACAATCCCATCCGCACCATCATTGCCGTATGGCCTTGGGGCGCGTACCTCGGTGCCGAAGCGCTCGAAATGGGCATTCGCGTCAAAACCAGCTCTTTCGTGCGCCACCATGTAAATTCCATGATGACCAAGGCCAAAGCCGCAGGCAATTATGTGAACTCGGTACTGGCAAAAATCGAAGCCAAGGCTGACGGCTATGATGAAGCCCTGATGCTGGATGTCAACGGCTTTGTATCCGAAGCCACCGGTGAAAATATTTTTATCGTGCGCGACGGCATCATCAAGACCACACCGCTGACCTCCATTCTTGGGGGCATCACCCGTGATGCGCTCATGACCGTGGCCCGCGATCTTGGCTATCAGGTGCTGGAACAACAATTCACCCGTGACGAATTGTATATTGCCGACGAAGCCTTTTTCACCGGCACCGCTGCCGAGCTTACCCCCATTCGTGAAGTAGACCACCGCATTGTTGGCGCGGGCAAAGCCGGTCCGGTGACCAAACGTTTGCAGCAAGAATTCTTTAGCATCGTTAAAGGTGAAAACCCCAAATACGAAAAGTGGTTAACCCGCTACACGGTGTAATACCCTCATCCCGGGGCGGAAGACGCTTCCGCCCCATAGTGATACCCCTATAGTTATGAATCACCTATCCCTTGCCACACGCTACCGCCCCCAGACTTTTGCCGATGTTACCGGGCAAGAGCTCGTCACGAGTGTCCTGTCCCGTGCTGCTGCCGAAGACAAAGTCGCCCCTGCCTATTTGCTCAGCGGAACCCGTGGGGTGGGAAAAACCACCATCGCCCGCATTTTAGCCAAGGCCCTCAATTGCGTTCACGCCCCCGCCGGAGAGCCCTGCAACCAATGTGACCAATGCCGTAAAATCACCCAAGGCAATCATGTGGATGTAACCGAAATCGACGGTGCGTCCAATAACAGCGTGGAAGATGCCCGCGCCCTGCGCGAAAATATCGGCTATGCCCCGATGGAGGGACGCTATAAGGTTTTTATTATTGACGAAGCGCACATGCTTTCACGCTCGGCCTTCAACGCACTGCTCAAAACATTGGAAGAACCGCCACCACGGGTGGTGTTTGTCTTCGCCACCACCGAGGCACATAAATTTCCGATTACCATTGTCAGCCGCTGCCAGCACTTTATTTTTAAGCGCGTGCCGGAAGCAGGCCTGATCGCCCATATCACCAAGGTACTGCACGCCGAAAAGCTGCCCTTTGACGAAAGTGCGGTGCGCCTCATTGCCCGCCGAGCTTCGGGCAGCGTGCGCGATGCCATGTCGCTGCTCGGGCAGACCCTGGCCCTTGGCGGAGAAAACTTGACCGTGGAAGCCACCCGCTCGGTTCTCGGTTTAGCGGGACAAGAATTGTTTGTCCGCCTGTTAGAGGCGCTCATTGCCCAAGATTGTGTGGCTATCAGCCAACTTTTGCGCGAAATGCTGGATCAAGGTGTAGATATCGGCTTTTTCCTGCGCGAATTAACCTCACTATGGCGAACCTTGTTTTTGCTCCGTCAAGCAGGCGAAGCCATTCTCCCCGTGCTCGACCTGCCCGAGGACGAAGCCCGCCAATGGTGCGCGCTGGCCCCGCGTCTTTCACTCACGCACATCCATGCGGCGTGGCAAATGGTGCTGGACGCGCAACGCCGAGTGATTCACAGCCCCGAACCCGCAGCCGCACTCGAATTATTGTTACTCAATGTCGCCTTGCTTCCGCGCCTGCTGCCCTTGGAGCATATGCCCAGTGCCCCCGCCGCACAGGCAGCCGGAACGCCGCCTGCGGCAAGGTTTTCACCCCCAACGTCGGTAGTCCCTCCTGCGGCTACGCCGGAAACAAACGCAGCTCTGCCTCCTTCGCCAAACGGCGCTTTTGTCCCCCCCACGCCCAAGGCAAAAAATGCCACAGACAGGGCAGAAAAAACAGCCCCGAACCCGCATAAGAATCCTGAGCCTGAGCCCCTATCCTCTCCCGCAGTACAGGCAATTCCAAGTATTCTCGCGCCCACGTGGGAGGATTTTACCGCCTATTGCGGCGAACACGGCAATGGGCACTGCCCACAGCATGTATTACGCCAAACCAAGGGGACTTTTACCGGAGACAGCCTCACCCTTTCCACGCATGCCCTGACCCTATACCAACAATTGGAAAGAATGCAGGAAACGTGGGAACAGTTGGCACAAGCCTATTGCGGACGCCCTATCCGAGTGAGCATCGTACCTCCGACCCAATTACCCAAAACTGAGGCGGAATTAAAAGAAGCTTTTGCCCACAGGGAAGAACTGAAACCTTTATTAGAAATTTTTGACGCACGTATTTCCCGCTGCCCTCCCCTGACTGATACCAACGGTCATTCCCCCCAGCAGCACTAACCGAAACCACAGTATTTGAAGGAGTTTTCAATGAAAAACATGGGCGACCTCTTGCGTCAAGCGCAAGTTATGCAAAACAAAATAGCCAAAATGCAGCAAGAGCTGGGTGAACAAGATTTTGAAGCCAGCAGCGGCGGTGGCATGGTCAAAGTTATTGTTTCCGGCAAGCAGGATTTACGCAGCATTACCATTGACCCCAAGGCTCTGGAAGGCGGCGATGTAGAAATGTTGCAAGACCTTATTTTGGCAGCGGTTAATGAAGGCTCACGCATTTCTCGTGAAACCATGGAACGCGAAATGGCAACCATTTCTGGTGGCATCAAGCTTCCGGGTGTATTTTAAGGTCTGTTACGCACGGCCTCGGAGTTATAGGCATGAACAACAAAATTCCAGAGCCTCTCAAGGCTTTGGTGGAACAATTGGCACGTTTACCGGGTCTTGGCCCCAAGTCAGCCATGCGTATGGCTATGACCCTGCTCAAGTGGCCCCAGTCTGAAACCAAAAGGCTGGGGCGCGCTGTGCATGACCTACGCGACAACTTGCACCTGTGCTCGCGCTGTGGAGGACTCACCGCCACAGACCCGTGCTCCATTTGCGCCGACACACGCCGTAGCACCGATATACTCTGCTTGGTGGCGGAATGGGACAGCATGTTGACCATTGACGATGGCGGCTTTTTTCAAGGCCAATATCTTATTCTGGGGGGACTTTTGGCCCCTTTGGACAATATCAATACCGATGCCCTTGATCTTGACCGCCTCACGGGGCGCTTGGCTGAAGGCGAGATAACAGAGCTTATTCTGGCTCTAGGGGCCACCATAGAAGCCGAGAACACCGCTTCCTACATTCGCAATCTCGTAACGCAGCGTTTTCCACACATTCGCGTTACCCGCCTTGCCCAAGGCATTCCCCTCGGTTCAGAAGTCAAGTTTATGGATAAAGAAACCTTGCGACAATCCATGCGCTATCGACAGGAACTGTAAATACTATGGACATTGTACTCAGCCCCGTTATTGAATCGCTTATAGCCGGGATCAGTTCATGGCTCGCCATTACCGCTGGTGCCGCCATTATTTTTTTGCGGCGGGAATTTTCGCGCCACACTCAGGATATTATGCTCGGCGGAGCCGGCGGTATGATGCTCGGCGCAGCTTTTTGGGGGCTGCTCACACCGTCTATGGACTTGTCCGCCCCCTTGGGGCTATGGGCTTTCGGCCCCCCCCTCATCGGGCTAGCACTCGGGGCTTTGTTCTTACGCGGTCTGGACAAAGTGTTGCCCCATCTGCACGGACTGAGCAACACCCAAGAAGGCCTTTCAACCACATGGCGCCGTAGCATTTTACTGGTCACAGCCATGGCCCTGCACCATATTCCTGAAGGGCTGGCTATTGGGGTAGGCTACGGAGCCGCCGGCGTAGTAGAAGCGAGCATTTCGCACAGCAGCGCCTTTGTACTAACCCTGTCCATTATTTTGCAGAATGTGCCCGAAGGACTGGTCGTGTCCACCGCCCTACGCGCCGAGGGTATGTCCGCCAAAAAATCCTTTTTTTACGGCATGCTTTCCGGCATCACAGCCCCGCTTGGTGCGGTACCCGGTGCTTTAGCGGCGGGCCTGATGACCCATATTCTCCCCATTGCCCTAGCTTTTGCTGCGGGCGCCATGATTTATGTCGTGGTGGAAGAAGTTATCCCCGAAGCCAATGCCTCAGGAAACGGCAACAGTGCCACCTTGGCCTGCATTACAGGGGTTGCTCTGGTCATTATTTTGGATTCTTTGCTAAAATGACCTCAAAAACACTATCCAATACCGTTTTTGCCCAAAACTGTTCTACGCACCTTCCAGTTGCGTAGAGCAGGCATAGGGTTGGGGAATATTAAGAATCTGAGAGAGCGGCAGTGCCATATGGCGAGCCAGAATAACTCTGTTAGTTCCCGCATGGCCCACCAGCAGCCACGGGGCCTTACGGAAATGGTCTTGCCAATGATCAAAGGCGGGCAGCACACGGCGAGCCAGATCGGCAAAAGATTCCCCGTGTGGAGGGCAAAAATGGGCCATATCTTTGCCTCGCGCTGCATATTGACCGGGGAAAAGCGCTTCCACCTCAGCGGGTGTCAGCCCTGCCCAGTCTCCGAGACAGAGTTCCCGCAAGCACTCGTCCGCGTAGACAGGGACATCCCCGTGGCGAGCACCCCCGCGAGCAATGGCCCGTGCAATAATCTGAGCTGTCTCTAGGCAGCGAGATAAATTCGAACACACAATGCCCGCCAAAGGCTGCCCCCCCTGTGCCTCCTGCCGTGCCCAACACTGCCCCCAGAGTTGGGCTTGCCCCACACCCTGCGGGCTGAGGGGAATATCCTGCGCGCCAATGAAGCGACGCTGTGGATTAGGGGCCAACGCGCCGTGGCGGAGTAAACATACGCTCATAATTCACCCGCACGACGCAATATCTGCCGTGCCAGCGTGGCCGGGGATTCTCCCAGCATGCTGTGCAGGCGTGCTTCCATGACCTCGGCATGCCGCCAGCGATTTTTCACCGCCTGCAGGGCAGGCGCGTCCTGCTCAAAGAGGCGCAATTTTTCCCCAAAGCGTTGTGCCAGCGTAACGGGCTTATCTCCTTCCACATATTTATCCGCTAGATAGACCAAAGCCTTTTCGCCTATAGGTGTTTCGACCGCCAGTTGCATATCTCGGTGTTCTTCCACCAACGCTGCCATAAGGGGCAAATGCAGGCCGCGCAACAATTCACCCGCTGCCTGTTCGTGCTGGGGCTGCCCCTTGCAGAGGTCATGCAGCAAACCGCCGCTGAGGCACAAGGCGGTGTCGGGACAATCTTGCCCCAACAGGGAGGTCGCACACGTGCCACCGTCTTCGTGCAGATCTGCCAATTTACGCCATCGGGCAGCCAGCGCCGCCGCCACTCGTCCCACCCCGCGCCCATGGGCCAACCCGCGTTCCCGCACCCCGCGCATCCGCAGCAGTTCTCGGCATTCTGTAGGTTCAAGAATAGGATACCGTGTTGCGAGGCGGCACATAAGCGCATAGGCTGCGTCCGTGTCCATATCACACAATACCAAACGATCCGGCACCGGAACATGCTCAAGGCTCTCAGAGGCAGCTAAGGCGTGCAGCCAGCCGTGCAAGCCTCGCTCCCCCTGCCACGCAAGTGCCGCGTCCCACAAAGATACGGGCAATAAAAGTGGATGCCCTTCAAGGCGGCGAAAGGTAGGCAGACAAGGGCGCTGCTGAAGGCGGGCTTCCCACAAAAGACGTAGGCTAAGGGGACGCACCAGTGGAATATCCACAGGATGCACAAAACAATAGTCGTGATGCCGCTGCATGGCTCGAAGCCCTACGCACACAGAAGAAAACATACCCTGTTCGGGGGAGGGATTACGCACACTGTTCAAGCCCAGACGCTGGGCCTCAGCCTCTACTTCCTCCGCCCTGTGCCCGCTGACCACCCAAATGTGGGTGACGCCCGCCGCCCTGTAGGTGCGGGCCAGACATTCCAATGCAGAGCAGGAACCTTCCGGTGTGGGCAAGGCTAACAGGGCTTTAAAGCCGTGCATGCGGCTGGAAAAGCCCCCCGCCAAAATGAGGGCCGCAGCACTGTGCATAGTTAGGCACTCCCGTGGGCGGCAAAGTGTTGTATACATTCTGCCACAATGCTGACGGCTATTTCTTCCGGCGTTTCGGCCTGTATGGGCAAACCCACGGGGCAATGCACGCGGGCAAGGTCTGCCTCGGTCAAACCTTGTTCACGCAAAGTTCTGTAGAGGGAATCTCTCTTGCGCCTACTACCTATCATTCCAATATAACTTGCTTTTGTAGCAAGAGCTTGCGCCAGCACCTCAGCGTCATACACATGCCCTCGTGTTACGATGACAATACCTGTGCGCGCGCCGGGCACAAAAGGTAATCGTTCAAAACAGCGGACAAATCCGGCCTCTGCCAACTGGGTGTGGGCTTCAGGAAAACGCTGCGCCGCAGCGAATTCGGGCCTGTCGTCCAGTACCAGAACCTCATAACCTGCCAGCGCGGCAATGTGCGCCGTGGGGCGGGAAACGTGCCCCCCACCCGCCAGAACCAAACGCAGGGGCGGCAGCAAAGGCTGAAAAAAATACGCCTGATCGCCAAGGTGCAGCACCGCCGCTTCTTTCAGCGTGTACACATGGGGAGGCAAAGGGGCTAGGGGAAGAATGCCATAGCACGCTCCGTCAGCCAGCAGCGTGCGGGAACCGGGGATGCCCCCCTCCAATGGAACCAGCAATGCGCCGCCCTCTTTGTGCAGACAGGCCAGCACTTTTTCCCAAAAATCCCACTCATGCGGGAGCACGACTTCCACGAGCACCTGTACACGCCCGCCGCAGATCATTTCTGCCTGTGCCGCCATCGCACCGCTAAGGTCAAAATACAGCACCCGCCCCTGTTTTTCAGCCAAGCTGCGCGTACAGGCCTCCAATGTTTGCGCTTCCACAATGCCGCCCCCCACTGTGCCCGCCACAAGGCCTCCCGCATGGGCCAGCATGCGCGACCCAGCACCGCGCGGGGCTGAACCTTCTTGGTGTATGACGGTAGCCAGAGCCAAGGCTTGCCCACGGCGCAAATGTTCACAAAGTGTGGACAGGAACACTAACATAATGGTCTCCTCCTCTTCCCTTGGGAAGATGTTGTATACCCAAAGTATTTCCGTGCCGTACCAGACGGCCTTGTATTCTGCCAAGCCGCTTTAGGGGACTGCCGCAGGTGCAAGGCCCGGGAAGTAAGGCCGCAGCATCACCCGTGCGGTAACGCAACAAGGGCATGGCTTCGCGACCGAGAGTGGTGATGACCACTTCCCCTATTTGTCCGAGGGGAAGGGGGGATCCATCGTGCATGTCCACAACCTCTACCAACAAATCCGCCTCCCGCAAATGATAGCCATCGTGGGCGTGACATTGGACACCGCCGCCATAGCCGGATTCCGTGAGGCCGTAATGGTCAAGCACCAAACAGGAAAAAACCTGAGCCAAGGCACGCCCTAGATCGCAGGGCAAGGGATCTGCGCTGGACAGGATACCGCCCGCCAGCGGCGGCGCGGGCGCAGACGTAAAAGCCGTAAGCAGGCAGCGCAATTGCGCCGGCGTTGCCACCAAAGCATGGGGCGCATAGGCTTCGAGCGCCGCGCGCAAGGCACGGGCATGGGTATCAAAACTTCCAGCCCGCACCTCCACACCGGGTAAGGATTGACGCAAAAGATCCGCCACGCCGTTGGGGCGTTCCGCCCCCGGCAATAGCACCAACAGGCGCTGACCGGGCTGCACCACCTGCCCCATGCCCACTTGAAAAAATTGACAGGTGCGTTGCAAGTCTCGGGCGGTAAAAGCCAAACGCTTGGGCTGTCCCGTAGTGCCCGAAGTTTGTACCGTCACCATACGCAGCACATCGCTCTGCGAGACGCACAGCAGGTTCTGCCACTGACGCACGTCTTCCACCGTGGTGAAGGGTATGTGCGCCAAATCCTCCAAACAATGCATCACGGGAGGATTTTTCCCCAGCCGTGCGCGATACAACGCACTACGTTCACAGCACCAGCCGAGCGTTGCGCGCAGAGCATGCAATTGAAAATTCGCTACGCATTGCGGCAACGACTCGTGCGGCAAAGCACCGCAACATTGGGCCAGCCACGCGTCCAGCACAGATCCCGCCATCAGCGTTTCACTCCGCCGCCCTGACGATACAGGCTAAGGCCTTCTTCTGAGGTAAGATTATACAGACAAAAAGGGATAAGCCTCCCGTCGTCGGACACCACATGGATGCAGCAGCCGCGCACCCTGTCCAGATCAAGACTGTGCGTATCCTGAAAGGCCATGGCCGACACGGTAAAACGCTGCTCCACACCCGCACCCGCCACAAAACGGCTGAAAGGATCGGCCTGCTGGGGGGCGCTTGTGCCCTCGCCACCGCGCCAGTGCAGAGCCGTAAATTGTTTAGCCTTGCGCGCTCCTTCTGCCGCCTCTCCGGCTATCTTGCCCTCACAGCAGCCGCCACTAGGAATACATTCTAGCCCCTTTTCGCTCCGACGGTACACAGCGCTGCACGAACACAAGGAATGCTCGCAACCCGGCGGGTGCAATTGCCCAGCTTTGATGAACTCTGGGGCCTGGGTTTCCAAAGCGTGGATAAGTTCGGGCAGGGTGAAGCGCGGCGCTTCGCCCGCTGTCCACGGGCAACGACCAAAAGCCGCCATGGGCTGAAAGTGCACCCCACGTACCCCCGCCCCTTGCTTTAAAGCCCAGCGAAGAAGTGCGCCCATTTCCCCCGTATTGACACCGCGCACCAGCGTAGCCACCAGCACCACCCCCAAGCCGGCATGCAAGCAATGCTTTAACGCCGTCTGTTTCCACGCAAGGCACGCTTGCCCGCGCAAATGCTGAAAAATGTCTTCGCTGACGCCATCCCACTGCAAATATACCGAATCCAAGCCGGATTTCCGCAAGGTGACGGCGTATGCCGGTTCTAGAGCCAAACGCCGCCCATTGGTATTGAGTTGTAGCAAGCCAAAGGCATAGCGGCGTGCCAGCGCCACAATACGGGGTAAATCGTCACGCTCCGTGGGTTCCCCGCCAGAAAGCTGCACATTGCACCCTGCTGAAGCCCGGTGCAGGGCGGCAAAGCGGGTGTCCAATGCGTCTAAAGAAGGATCGGCCTCCGCACACTGTCCGGCGGCGGCATAGCACACGGGGCAGCCCATGGAACAGCGCTGCGTCACTTCAACAAGGCCGGTGCAGGTATGCTGTCCATGCTCGGGGCACAGGCCGCAATCGTAGGGACAGCCCTTATCCACCGCTGTGCCAGGACGCACAGGACGCGAGGGACTTTTAGGACGCGACCAAGTGGCAAAAGGGGGGCCACCGCGTGAGGCATCCCATACCGGCACACAAAATATGCCGTGCTCGGGGCAAGTTTTGTGCAAATATACACAGTGGGGAGTGCTGGCTTGGGTCACGTACCTCGCGTCTATACGCCGAAAACATACAGGGCACAGGCTTTGAGTAGCACGCAGGGATATCATGGGTTCATATCCAGTTCGTAATCATAGGCCAACACACGCACTTGCTCCCAACACTGCGCCAACAAATCCCCACACAGCAGGGGATCAGGAATATTTTGTGGGGAAATATTTTTTTCTGCAAAAGGTGCTGATATCTGCCCCGCTTCCCCCTGCAAGCCCGTGGCTACGTGTTCACAAGAACAACCGCCAAAGGGGGCTGTGCGCTCGGAAAACCAATGGGCGTAGTCGTTGACGACAGGATTGAGACACGGCAGGGCTTCGCGCTCAGCATCCTTGCCCGCCAGCATGCCAAGAACCGCCGCCCCCCCCGTGAGGAGGCCGCACGGCCCGCCGGAAAATCCCAAACCGTGACACAGACCGTTCATGGCGCGTACAAGTTCTGGGGCTTCCCGCCCGCACTCGCGCAGAGCCAGCAACATGAGCAATTGACTGCAACAATAGCCCTGTCGCACATAGGGCAACAGATCCAATAATACAGGATTCATCGTGTTCTCCTCGCTATCCACAGGCCATAGCCCCAGCGCCCGCTCCCTAGCCCCGAGCAGTCAAGGCCATGCCAGTGCAGTTGAGCCGCCAAGGGCCGCAGCAAAGCCGTGTGGTCTTCAAAATAGGTGATGTGAAATCCGCAATGCTCCAGCGCATGCTCCAAATGCTGACGAGATAAGGCATTGTCCATACACGAGTTATGAGCAAAGCGCAGGGGCTTTGCCGAAGCCTCGTGCACAAAAAGATCAGAAAGCAAGAGCGCACCATGGGGCCGCAGGACACGGGCAAATTCGCTAAGCGCACCTTGCGTGTCCTGCACAAGGGAAAGCACACATTCGCACAGCACTCCGTCTAACCTTCCCGCCGCCAGCGGTAAATGCGCGGCATGGGCGCGTATGATCGGAATTTGAGAGCCGAGGAAGGCAGGAGGCGTGAGATCCAAACCCAAAGCACGCAAACCTTGAGTCTGCAAAAATTCCAGTGTAGCCCCGCCCCCACAACCCACATCAACCACGCGCATACCCGAAGTGAAGGCGCACAGCTCAAGTCCGTGCCGGGTAAGGTCTACTCCCCCCGGACGCCATGCCCCGCCGGTGAGCTTTTGAAACACAGGATGGGCGTACAGCGGGGGGGAAGAGTGACACACGCTATTTATCCTCCAATAAAGACTCCACTTCCAGCATTTTGCCTTCCGCCAGAGACCGGGGCACCATGGTCATACCGCATTGGGGACAACGCGGCAAAAATACGTCAAAAGCACTGTTCAGATAACATGCCTGCACCTTGCTTTGTTCCAGAGGACAGCCGCAGCTCCGGCATATCCACTGCCCGCCATCGGGGGCATAATTGGGGCCCATGCTCATACTATTGTCCTCTCTGCCGCACAAGCCTCTGAGCCAAGCAGAGACCCAGCCCCGGGCACACGCATGCGGTGACACCACGCGTCATGCACCATATAGCCCGCGTCGGTCACGCTGTATTCCACCCAAAAAGTTACATTACGCGGTGTCCACGAGCCAAGGCTATGCCCGCTCTCTTGATCCTCAAAACAGTTGCCTGTGGACTCCACGCCCCTTACGGCTTCTTCCACATCCTGATACAAGATATGCCGCGCTTCCAGACGTTCCAAAAGGTCAGGAGCCAGATACACGCCGCCACTCACTTCTTGCGGCCTTTCTTGCCCCAGCCATTCCTTGTACAAAATGCGGCGTAGCGCGTCCCGAGCGGCGCGGCGGGCCGAAAGTCCCGGCCCCTTACGGGCTGGATCGGGTGCCAGTGCCGCCGTACAGGGCAAAATGTCCAACACGTGCAGGCAGGGCTTGCCCTGCGCCGCTAACCTGTCCCGACACATAATGCAGGAGGCAAGCCCTGTGTGGGGCAGGTCTTTTGCCCTTTGGGCGCTTATGACCTTTGCCAGTTCCGGCTGGGCATTCCACACCAAACCGCCATAGCCACAACAGGGCGTTTCTGCCCCGCTCCGGCGCGGCTCGTGCACGCTGATTCCCTGCCGTTGCGCCAAAATACGCACGGCTCGCTGCCATGCCGTGTTGTGCCGAGCGGTACAAGGATCATGAATAGACAGGGTTACAGGGTGATTCAAGGTCTGTGTAGCCGCTGCGGGCGCAGCGGCTAGCACTTCCCACACCGCAACGGGATCGCTTTGCGGCAGTTCGGCCCTGAGCAAGGAAAGACAAGAAGAACAGGCACAAATGAGCCGAGGGCTGCCCAGCCCCTCCCAACGGGTACGAAAATCTGCCATGATGTCCTGAAACAAGGCTTCCCTACCGCTCCAGCGGGCCGGAATGCCGCAACAGGACAGGATAAGCCCCAATCCCGCGTCTTTGGGCAGCAGAGTACGGACATGCCCGTGTAAGGCTAGCACCTGATCGCCGCGCGAGGCCCAAAGCTGGCAACCGGGCATCAAGGCCCAAAGCGGCGGACTGTTCGGCGCGTCCTGCGGATCAGACATAAAGAGGGCGTTTTCTCCCGTGGCGCTGGTCATATCTTCGAGGGCAAATTCGTGGGCTGAGGGCGGCATCTTACCGCGCTCTACCATATCCCGACGGGCGGTGAGGCAAAGATCAGCCATAGAAAAACGCTCGGGGCAAATCTCCGTACACTGCCCGCACAGGGTGCAGCCGTTGACAAGGGAATTGGCCATGTGCTGCCCTTTGACGATGGCAGCGTTGTTATGAATTTGTCGGGCGTAGGTGCGCGGGTATCCACGGTATTTTTGCAGATACACGCATTCACGCACGCAGGCCATACATTGGCAGAGGAGACAGCGGGCAGCTTCTGCCGCGCACGCTTCTTGGCTCCATACTTCAAGGGCAGGTACAATGCGCTGTAGCGGCGTAATACCGTCCAGCGGGGTATGCAAAAGGCGGGTTTCGGCGCTGTCCGGCCGCGCGGCAGTGAGGGAAACCTTGGTGAGCAAACGCTCCAGCGTGACAGCGGCGCGACGCCCTTCCCCGCTTTGTGTGGAAGCAGAAGCAAAACTGTGCCCTGTGGGTGTGGTACTGAGCCAACCGCAGTGGCAAACATTGTCCGCAGCGCATAGGGTGATGGGGTTCACCTCCGCCCTGTCGAGAGCTATCTCGAAAGCGGCATCGGCGTCCACACAGAGCACGCTGAACTCTTGCGCTGCCTGTGCGTACAAAGTCCTGTCTAGGCTAGCGCGCTCAAAGCGCATGCCTTCCCGCGCCAACAGGGCCAATTCGTCCCGCGCCGTATCAGCAGCCAGGGTGGGGAAGCGTTGGATCAGCGTATCCCACGGCTGTCCTTGATGAAAAACGGTGACAGAAAATCCTTTACGGTGCAGGTCAAAGGCGGCGGTAAGCCCAGCCAGCCCATTGCCCAACACCGCTACACGTCCTTTTTTTTCCCGCCGAGGCAGAGGATGCGGAGGTGGCGTACCCTCCATACAGTACTGTTCCAAAGCGTGCACCGCCAGACTACCGCCCAAATCGCGGCGGAGGCAGACGTTCTCGCAAGGGTGGTCGCAAATGCGGGCCAGAATCCCCGGTAAAGGAAGGTGACGCTCCAGCAAGGCTCTAGCCTGCGTGAGCTTGCCGTCCTTGATATGCGCCATAAAGCCCCTCACGTCCATGCGGAGAGGGCAGGCATCCTGACAGCGCGGGGGAACCTCTTGTGTACATCGGGCTTCTGTTTCGCGTAAATGCTCTTGATCCAACATAGGCTCTCCGCTTACGTCAAAGGGCTTCTTTATACTTTCAACGTGAGGCAAAGAAAGAACCGGGAGAAAACGCTCCCTCCCGGTTCTTGTAATCTACTTATTTATTTAGGCATGGCAGCCAGCACCTTTTCAGGCCGCGCGGGCAGATGCTTCACGCGAGCGCCACAGGCTTGGGCAATACCGTTGATGATGGCTGCGTGCGGTGCAGAAAGGGGCATTTCGCCCACGCCAGAAGCGCCAAAAGGCCCATCAGCACGCGGCGTTTTCACATAGATAATCTCCATATTATCGGGGATGTCCTTGGCATAGGGCAGGCCAGCGCCAACCAAGGTACTGTGTTTTTTGATGTCTTCATAATCTTCAGTCAGGGCTAGGCCCACCCCCTGTGCCAAACCGCCGTAGATCTGACCGTTGGTGATAAGCTCGTTGCACACGGAGCCGATGTCAGCCACGCAGACGATTTTTTCCACCGTGGTCTTGCCCGTTGCCACTTCCACCGCCACTTCCGTCATGAACAGGCCGTACATGTAGCAGCAGAAGGGTTTACCTTGCCCCTTTGCGTCGCAATCGCTGGCTGGTGCTGTCCACTTACCGTTCTGACGCAGGAGGCGGCCTTCGCTCTTCATATCAGCATAGGTAAAAAAACCACCGCTAGGCTTGCGTAGAGATTCAATAAGCGTTTCACAGGACACGCGGATGGAATTGCCCACCACCACTTGTGAACGGGAGCCGCCCGCAGGGCCAGCATTAGGAGCCTTGCTGGTGTCGTTCATAATCAGACGAATTTTTTCCGCCGGAATGTTCAAGGGGCGCAAAGCTTCATGGGCTGTACCCAACACGCCAGAGTCCGCACCTTGACCGTGGTCTTCCCAACAGGCGCCAATGCTAACCCCCCCGTCTTCATTGAGCTCGGCCCACGTTTCCGCACTGTCCGGCCCGTCCAAACCTGAGCCGTATACGCCAAGAGCCACGCCCACACCGCGTTTGACGGCATCGGTGGAAGCGGCCTTAGCGGCTTCCTTGGCGGCCTTATATTTAGGACGCATAATGTCAAACATTTCCGGCAGGCTGTGCACTTCAGGCTCCTGTCCGGTGGGGGTGGTATCCCCTTTTTTGTAGCAATTGAGCGCCCGCAATTCCAGCGGATCCATGTTCAGCTTTTCCGCCAACATGTCCATAAGCACTTCTGAGGGGAATTCGCTTTCTGGTGCGCCATAGCCACGGAAGGCCGCGCCCCAGGCGTGGTTGGTGCAGACAGTACGCCCCTTGCCCCGAATGTTGGGGATGCCGTAGCCTGCGCCAATGTACTGTGCGCCGCGCAGCGTGAGCAGATCGCCAAATTCCGAATAGGGGCCGTGGTCAACGCTCCAGTCGGTTTCCATAGCCACAATTTTGCCACTCTTGTCGGCGGCATACCGCAGCCATGTGAGGAAGGGGGAACGCTTGCCCGTGTACTGTTGCTGCTGTTCGTAATTGTAACGCAGGTGGCAGGGGCGGCCCGTAGCCAGCACCGCCACGCCCAACAGGGCTTCCATGGTGGGGCTGAACTTGTAGCCAAAGGTTCCGCCCGTGACATTTTGCACCATAATCATGTCTTTGTCGAAATCTAGACCAAGGCCGGGAGCGATCATATAGCCGTGCAGATGCAGGCCAATAGATTTGGAGTGGACAACCAGCTTTCCGTCCTCATTCATGTAGGCATAGCCCACGTCCGGTTCTATGGGCAGATGGGGCTGGCGTTGGGTGTAAAAATCATCTTCCACCACCACATACTGGGGATCTTTGAAGAAGGAAGCGGTATCCGCACCTTTTTCCTCGTTCTGTTCATAATAGATATTGGGTGTGCCGGGGTGGATTTCGATAGCGTCCGCAGCCATGGCTTCGGGTGCGCTCATGTATTCGGGCAAAAGTTCTAGGTCAAAGCGAACCTTTTCCGCCGCCGCACGGGCATGGCATTCGGTATCAGCACAGACAATGGCTAAGGCATCGCCGTACTGAAATATTTTAGTATCATTAAGAATAGGGCGTTCCCAGCCATCGCCCTTGTTAGAAGCGAAGGTGATGAGCCCAGTAATGCGATTTTTACCCTTCACATCCTTATGGGTGAGTACCTTGTACACGCCAGGCATCTTTTCAGCTTCGGAAGTGTCGATACCCTTGATGAGAGCGTGGGAAACTTTAGCCTGTGCGAGGGCCAAGTGCAGCGTATTATCAGGCATATGCACGGCAGCGTCGGCACCGTATTGGGCAGTGCCTGTTACCTTGGCAAGAGCGCTGGGACGCGGCAAACGCGTACCCCAAATACGACCATCAGCCGGCATCTTGAACTGAATGTCCTCTAATGTCTTGTCACCGCGCATCACCGCAGCCGCATCCATGACGGCATCAATAAGGGGTTTATAGCCGGTGCAGCGGCAAGCATTGCGGTGCTTTTGGAACCAGTCGCGTACGTCTTCGCGGCTGGGAGAAGGGTTGCCGTCCAACAGGCACTTGGCGGAAACAATGAAGCCCGGCGAGCAAAAGCCACACTGCGCCGCGCCGTGAAATATCCACGAATGCTGGAGAGGATGCAGGTTAGTGGGCGTACCGATTCCTTCCAGCGTGGTGATGGCGGCATTTTCAGACACACGGCGCATTTTCATGGTGCAGGAACGCACCAATTTACCATCCATAATAACATTACACGCGCCGCACTGTCCCTGCCCGCAGCCCACTTTGACGCTGGTTAGCAACAGTTGTCCGCGCAGCACGTCCGCGAGCATGGCTTCAGGATCTACAAGCAATTGTTTAGGAATTCCATTGACTACCAAAGTTTTCGTCTGCATCTTTGTCTCCTTGCCGTTGAGGGCGGGGTAAGGGTGAAAAGTATGAGAAAAGGATTGTCAGCATTTGCCGAAAGGGCACAAGGGATAATGGCATTCGGGACAATTGGCACAGAATCCACCGTGCCCAAGAGCGGCAATATCCTGTACCGTGACCTCAAGCCCAGCAAGCAAACGTGGCACAACGAGGTCGAAGATGCTGGCCTTGTAGTACATAACACAGCCGGGCAGCCCCATGACGGGCACATCCCCAATGTGGGCCAGCATAAACATGGCTCCGGGAAAGGTGGGAGTGCCGTAGCTAACCACCTTGCCACCCGCCGCACGTATAGCCGCAGGGGTGCGGTCGTCCGGATCCACGGACATACCGCCCGTCACCACCACCATCTGCGCGCCACCATCAATAAAGGCACGTATGGCATTGCGGGTCATATCCACATCGTCACTGGTGAAGGTCTGATCCAGAATACGGCTTCCCAAACGCTCGAATTTTTGACGCACAATAGGGCCAAAGGCATCCTTGATGCGTCCGTGATAGACCTCGCTGCCCGTGGTAACCACACCCACTTGCAGGGAACGGAAAGGCAACACGCTGATTACGGGCGCAAAAACACTATTTTCCAGCGCCACAATCTTTTGTTCTTCGATAACCAGCGGAATGACTCTGGTGCCGGCTACAGGCTGATTTTTAGCTACTTCCTGCATACCGTGCAGGGAGGCTAAGGCAATTTCGCCAAGGCTGTTGACGCGGGTGAGCGTTTCCACATCCACATGCAAGAGCCCTTGGCAAGAAGCGTGAAAGTTGATGCGGCCTTCCTGCGGGGCAGAAAAATGTAAATTTGCCCCAGCGCAGGCCCGCGTGATGCGTAGCGCCGCGTCGTCCTCATGTAGAATGCCGGGGCGTGGCTCGTACACATAGAGGTGTTCTTTACCCACTTCTAGCAGCACAGGAATGTCTTCACGCACGACCCGGTGCCCCTTGCGAAACACAGGCCCCTTACTCTGACCGGGAACAATGCGTGTGATATCATGACAGAGAACAGCCCCCACAGCATCTTGCACAGGCACGGTGGTAAACAGGCGGACGGCTTGAGACATGGAGCCTCCTGTATGAATTTAGTATGTATATGTTTTAATCAACATATATAACATGCGTAGCACATTTATTATGTCTATACAAGCATAACAGGAGACAAAGGTGTGCGCTGATACCGGCTCTTCGAACAGGTGTGTTGGCGTGCTCTTCAGGAGGGAAACAATATATCCGTGAAAAAAATACTTGCAGCGTTCAAAGCCAAGGGCCTTGGCTGGGTTGAGCCGCGACAAAGAAGGCCGTTGTGAACCTCAATGCATTTTGGCCCCATAAGCTCCGGCAATGTCATAAAAATATAAGGGGGGAAGACCAAAGCCCTCCCCCCAAAACGCTACAAAGCTAGGGCCTAATGGTGGCTACAGCCGCCTTTGCACAAATTATCCGTCCCGAAAGGTTGCAAGCTTCCGGCCGCAAAAGCCGCAATAATGCTGCCAACATTTTCCATTCCGGCGGAATAATACACTTGTATGCCGGCTTCCTGCAAACCACGCAGGGGGTTCATGCCCATGCCGCCCGCTATCAGCACCCGTACGCCCTGCTGGGCCAGTTCCAACACTGGGGCCAAGCAATTGCCATGGTCATGCCCGCTGTTGGGGTGCACATGCACCTCTTCCACTTTACCATCATTCACCGTGGCAATGGTGTAGACATCGCAATGCCCAAAATGGGCGCTGGGGCTTGCGTCAAGCCCACCGGGAGCATTAGAAGGAACGGCGATCAACATTTTTGTACTCATAGGAAATCTCCTGAATAATGTAGAATGTAGTAGGTATCCGCAACAAAACAGACGACAGACTTCCTCGTGGCAATCTGTCGCCCGAATGATATGCGCGATAATGTTTTACATATTACACCCTAAGCCTCAGCATGTACATAGTATTTTTTAGGATCATCTGTAACGATAAAAATTACCCGTACATCTTGTGCGTCCAGCGCCTTGGCCTTGGGATACTGTTTTTTCAAGGCACGAACTTTTTTGTCACTTCTCTAAAAATAACATCCCGATCCCCAAAGTCCATAGCACCTGTAGGACACGAATCAGAGCATGCATGAAGCTATCTCTTGGGCGGCAAACATGTGCCAAAACTCAGCCATGGCAAAAAAATCCGCCCCTATTCCATTTTACAAAACAGCCCAAACTTGCTATAATTAATAGAAATTCATATATTATCGCCACCACGTGCACGGGGCTTATGTGCTTTACCACCCGCTCTGTCCTCTGCCGTGTATTGTGAGAACATCATATGTCCATTGGAATTATTGTGCTGATCCTCGGCGCCGCCATGCTCCACGCCACTTGGAATGTCATCGTCAAAGGCGGAGATAACAAACTTTTTGAAACCGCTATCAACGCTTTGGGCGGCGGAATAGGCGCTATGGTTTTTTTGCCCTTTCTGCCCATGCCCGATCCCGCTGCGTGGCCCTTGCTTGCCCTTTCCTGCCTATTCCATCTCAGCTATTATCTTTGCATTTCTACAGCTTATAAAATTGTAGATTTGTCCTATGGCTATACCATCATGCGCGGCTGCGCCCCCATGCTGACAGCTTTTGCGCTGCTCGTATTGGGGGATTCGCTGCCTCCGGCGGGCTGGATAGGCGTTGTACTGCTCTGCGGCGGGGTGCTTACACTTGCCATTGACAGCTTACGAGGCAAAATTTTTCAGTTAAAAGGCACCTTAGCGGCCTTGGGTACAGCAATAGTAATCATGTGCTATACTCTTGCCGACGGCTATGGCGCGCGCGCCAGTGGCAATGGCATTAGCTATACCTGTTGGATTTTCTTTTTGAATATTTTTCTGCTCAACGGCTACGTGCTCTGCCGTCACGGCAAGACCTATGTGTTGTACCTGCGGGGCAGAGCCACGGTAGGACTCTTTGGGGGCCTGTGCGGTCTGGGATCCTATGGCATTGCCTTGTGGGCCATGACTGTCGCGCCCATAGCCCTGGTGGCGGCTTTGCGGGAAAGCTCTGTCATTTTTGGCATGCTCATGGCAGTATTTTTTTTGGGCGAAAAATGTACTCTGGCTCGGGTCTGCGCCATTATTTTAGTGGTCTGTGGGGCCATGGTTGTACGTTTAGTATAAAACGGAATGGATATGCGTCGCAAAAAACGCGAGTGCAGTAATACACATATTTTATCAGTGTGTTACGTATAAACTATTTGCTATTTCCTGATACAGCTGCATGGGCTGCACAGGCTTGGTAAGATAGCCGTTCATGCCTGCTGCAAGCGCGTCGCGTCTATCTTCATCAAAAGCATTCGCGGTCATGGCAATAATGGGCGTTTGCTGGGCATCTGACCGAGGAAGCTTGCGTAGTATTTGGGTAGCCGCAATGCCATCCAGCACCGGCATGCGGATATCTATTAAAATCAATGCATAATAACCTACAGCAGACTGATTGAATATATCCACGGCCTGCTGCCCATTCACGGCACAGGTGACGCGCAGGCCTACTTCTTCCAACAAAGCCTTGGCAATTTCCAGATTTATTTCATTGTCTTCCACCAGCAGCACCGCTTCACCCGCAAAACGGAAGCTCGGTGCCACGTCCCCACCCTGCGGCGTTTCCACCACAGGTGGCATGGAGGCATCATCCACAATTTTCAAAGGAATCTGTACTGTTACCAGTGTCCCCTCACCTTGTGTGCTTTTAACATCAATGCTGCCCCCCATGAGCTCCACAAAATTTTTTACAATGGGCAAACCCAAGCCGCTTCCTACCAAGTTACGGGCATAATCAGACCTTTCCTGCTCAAAGGGTTCAAACAATTTCTCCATAAACTCAGGCGAGATGCCCACGCCCGTATCCTGCACCTGGAATTCCACCACGGCCATATTTCCCTGGCGGGAAAGCTCAAAAATCTGCAAGCTGACCTTCCCTTGAGCGGGGGTAAATTTTAGTGCGTTGGACAACAAATTCATAAGAATTTGACTAATGCGTGTGACATCACCCCCAAAAAATACTGCAATGGGCCCGCGTACATCAATACGGAAATCAATGTGCATTGCCTGCGCCTGAGGCCGCACCATATTGCAGATATCGTGCACAATATTTTCAAAGGAAAATACACTTTCCGCCAACAGTAATTTCCCACTTTCAATTTTGGACATATCCAAAATGGCATTGATGAGTGAAAGTAAATATTGTGAGGATATGGTGATTTTAGTAAGACAGTCCTGCATTTTTTCAGGTTCATGAAGCTTGCGTAAGGCAAGGGCTGTCATACCGGTAATAGCATTGAGCGGTGTGCGGATATCATGCGACATCCGCGATAAAAAATCCGTTTTGGCATTATTTGCTAATTCAGCCGTATGCAATGCGTCACGCAACAAAAAATTTTTCCGTTGTTCTTCTTGATACAGATGGGTTACATCGATCCGAGTCAATAAAATTTGCTGTTTCTGCCTGTCATAATAGACATAGCGTATTTTTTTATGCGTATACCCACGCTCTGGATCATTTACGCCCACATACAAAATATATTCGTCATTCTTATCCAACTCGCGGAGCACTGTTTCCAATTTCATGCCTTCAATGCTCAGGGCAATGTCGCGCTCAACAACGTGAGCATGGGCATATCTTATCACTTCTTCTGAATAGTTCCCCCCTTCTGTAGCCGGCAGCGGGGTGCCACACGTACTTTTACTGTACATAATATACGAATTGTGTGCGGCATCCAAAAAGACAAAATAGTCACAGGTATCATAGACAAAGCGGTCTACAATACCAGACAGCAATTTTTGCTCATCCATATTACGCAAGGTGCCCACGACACGAATCGGCATGCCGGCATCGTCGTGCACCACGGTGGAACGCACAGAAAACCACGAAAAATCACTTTTAGGATCGACAAAACGGCGTAAACGCACGGTGGAAATACACTTTTTGCCCTGACAAATGGCGGCAAAAACCTGCTCCATATCGTCAGGATGCGCCACATGCAACAAAGAAAGGCGAGCACTAAAACGCTTGCACTCTGTCTTCACCAGTCCCGCATTGTCTTTTTCGGAGCTTTCATAGGCAAAGAACACGTCTTTAGCCACATCATATTCAAAAACAACGTCTTTGCTCGTTTCCAATGCCAGTTTATAGCGCTGACGCTCTTTTTCTACTTCAAGCTGAAATTCTTTCTGCACGGTAATTTCATTAAATATACCCAAGTAAACAGGATTATTAGAAGATTCAAAGGGAACGGGGGTCACCCTGCATTGCATATAGCGAACCCCTCCGTCCTTACGGAATTCACGGTATTCCGTCTCAAAAGGCTGCATATTCTCAAGCGATTTTGCTAACTTAGTGTAAATAAGTGCGACATCTTCGGGGAAAATATTAAATACGGCATTTTCATGAAACGTCGCCATGTCCTCTTCAGTATAGTCCGAGATTATTTGGCGCAATCCCTGATTATAAAAGAGGGGTTTAATAGTCTCGCTCACTTCAAACAACCCTACGCCACCCATCATATAGTCCAGCACGGTCTGCAGCACTTTTTCAATTTCACTGCCGGACATAATTTTTTGCATACAGGGGATAGCACTCATAATATTTCTTTATAATAAATATTCTACCGTGTTATGGGATAGGTAACGTTAGTACGGGTACACTATATCCGATTACAATACACGTTTTCCATAAAATCTTCTAAAATATCATCCATATCTTGAATATATTCGCGCAACGGAAAATCTCTATCGCATGAGGCGCAGTGCAGAACCACCTGTTGACAAGCCCTGTGTACAATCAAAGGATGCTGACAAACATGGCATTTAATAGTAGTTTGTGCCGTACGCGCTTGGGGCTTCCCCCATTGTGGAAAAGACATATCCTCTACTCCCTCCGGCGATGTGTTTTTATTTTGCAGCCTTGCGGGCAAATTGTCCACCCGATACATAGAAAGTATTTTCAACAATATACAAGGCGTTAGGATCAACAGTAAACACAAGATTTTCTAAACGTTTCAAGGCGACATTATTGGTAACGGTCAACAAAATTTCGCGATCCGTCCCGGAATAACCGCCCTTACCACGCAAGAGCGTGGCCCCAAAGCGTTCCGTGGCAATAATCGCTTCACAAATTTCCTCGCCGTGATCCGAAATAATAAACACCAATTTCCGATGGTTAAAAGCAGCCAGCACATAATCTAAGGTACTTGCTGAAATAAAAACCATAATGGTGGAAACAATGATCATATCAAGGCTAATAGTAAAGGCAGCCAAGGCGAACAACACGGCGTTAAACCCAAAGCTGAATTTACCAATGGCGATGTTCCAACGTTCTTTCAGGGCCACAGCAACAATATCCGTTCCGCCAGAACAACCCTGAGTGCGTAGCATAATCCCCGCTGCCGTGCCGTTCAGCACCCCCGCAAGTACCGCCGCGTAAAAAGGATTTTCCACGGGAAAATGAAAATTAATCACCATCCCAAACAACGAAGTACACAAAGTGCCA
Source organism: Desulfovibrionaceae bacterium (assembly GCA_036655975.1). Lineage (GTDB taxonomy): Bacteria > Desulfobacterota > Desulfovibrionia > Desulfovibrionales > Desulfovibrionaceae > CASQEL01. The sequence goes on from JAVVPD010000005.1 coordinate 30,018, forward strand.
TAAGCCGTATACAACAAAAAACGCCGCCCCACACAAAACCAGCCCCAAATACAAATGGGAATACACAAGAGCAAGTACCACCACGATACGGAGAACAATCCGGTGGCATACCAAACCAACAGGGCAGCCCCCAAAATACCGCCTGTCAAAAAACCGTGGGGGGCTGCCACGGCCTGTACGCCTGTTGCCAGCAAAAATCCGCCAATAGTGAGCAATAATAAATTCCACCATACAGCTTCTGTAAGGCGGGGATTGTAGGTCCGTGTCAATGCCATATGTGGTTACATCCTTACAATTTTTTACAAATTATGCAATCAATCCCCATAACATGCGTGAGGCTACCAGCAACAAAAATACCGCAAAACCGCGCTTCAAGGTTTTTACGGGCAGGGCGTGGGACAATTTGGCCCCCAAGGGTGCGGTGCAAAAACTGGCGGAAGCGAGGCCCACCAGCGCCAACACATGCACATAGCCCAAGGTTCCCACAGGAAGCTCGGGCACATTCCAGCCGCCCACCACATACCCAAGGGTACCCGCCACCGCAATAGGAAAACCGATAGCCGCTGATGTACCCACGGCAGTGTGCATGGGAACATTACAAAACGTCATGAAGGGAACAGAAAGTGTGCCGCCGCCAATACCCACAAAGGAAGAAAGAAGTCCGATGCCTCCCCCCACAGAAGACATCCCCCAAAAAGCGGGCAATTCACGGCTGGCCTTGGGTTTGATGTCCAGCAGCATTTGCACAGCCACAATATACAAAAAACATACAAAAAAGGCTTTCAGATACAAGGAAGGTAAGGTAGACGCCACCAATCCCCCCACAAAAGTTCCGAGTAAAATACCGGGCGTGATGCCTTTCCAGATATCCCAGCGCACGGCCCCGCGCGCATTGTGTGCCCGCGCGCTGGCAATAGAGGTAAACATAATACTTGCGAGCGAGGTGCCCAAAGCCAAATGCTGCACATAGGTAGCAGGAACACCCTGCATGGGCAAGATGATTGCAAGCATAGGCACAATGACAATTCCCCCACCAACCCCCAGTAAGCCCGCTAAAATACCTGCAAAAGCTCCACAAACCAAAAATATTACCATGGACAACAGCATGTTGTACAGCTCCTAAAATAGATTACCTTATTTATGAGACAGTGACCGTCAACGCCACCGTACACCCCTTGGTTACGCCCTTCAATTCTGTCAGCATACCCCGTAACGCTCCCCCCATTATCCGTGCCACAAAAGGATTCAGTCCGACAGCCTGCCCGTTCACCGTCACCGTGATATCTCCCGGTAATGCCTGACAGTCCGTAACATTTCTGCGCCCTGCCACAATGGCTGCCGCCAGTTCTCCACAATTTGCACACCCGCACGCGCCACAATCCAGAGCCGGAAGCATAAAACTTTTTTCACGCACAAGCGCTGCTAATGAATCCACTTGCTCGATGCTAAAGTGCGGAATATCCTTGGAAAAAGCCTGTCCATAACTGGCAACAGCCAATTCTGGGCGCAAATCTTTCGCTTCATCGGCATGCCGCAGGCACATAATGCGCGGGAGCCACCCGTGGGCCTTGCCACCTTCCACCAACACAATATCTGCGCCCAGCAAGGGTAACAAAGAATGCATAGCGGTAGACTGAGGAAAAAACACCGCGCTCTGCTCGGCATGCACCGCTGCCACGGTACACCCCACGGCGGAAAACAACGCGGTGTCAGTCTGGGGCATATCTATGCCATGATGGGTATGTTTGACAATGCCAACCCGCAAACCCGCCGCTTTGAGACTTTGAGCCAAGGCAAGGGTAAGAGTTGTTTTTCCTGAATTTTTAAAGCCAGTTATACTAATAGCACGCATAATCCCTCTCTTTGTCTTTACAGAATTGCGCCAAAGGGCTATAGTTCTCGATAGAGAATCTTATGCACAAAGTTATGAATACCTTGCACCCTGTGCTCCACAAAAAAACTTGGCAGCCCCTTTGCCAAGGTAGTCTATGAGTTTTCACCCCGTACACGTGACGGGGTTTTTTTTTGCTTCCACCCAACCTTAACCCACATACTATTATGGAACAAGAAACACATTATCAATGGCGGCACAAGGATCTTCTTGATGTGACCCAGTTGAGCCGACAAGACCTGTTTCACCTGTTGGACCTAGCTGCGAATTTTCAGGAAATAAATCAACGTCCGGTCAAAAAAGTTCCCACCCTCAAGGGTAAAAGTGTCATCCTGTTTTTTTCTGAAGACAGCACCCGCACCAAAACATCTTTTGACGTGGCTGGCAAACGCCTTTCGGCCGATACTTTTGCCCTGTCCAAAAGTGGTTCGAGCATCGCCAAGGGCGAGAGTTTAAAGGATACGGGCCTCACATTACAAGCAATGAATCCAGATGTCATTGTCATTCGGCATTCCAGTAGCGGAGCCGCGCAATTTTTAGCCGACCGCCTGCACTGTGGCGTGGTCAATGCGGGTGATGGTTGGCATGCCCATCCCACCCAAGCCCTGCTCGATTGCTATACCCTGCGTAAGGCTTGGGCCAACGAATTTGAGGGCCGCACACTGCTTATTCTGGGGGACATTGCCCACAGCCGCGTGGCCCGCTCAAATGTAAATTTGTTGACATCTCTAGGTGTTAAAGTACGTCTGTGCGCGCCACGCACCCTGCTGCCCGCAGGCGTTGAAACATGGCCCGCCGAAATCTATACAAACATCACAGCTGCCCTACGGGGGGTAGATGCCATAATGTGCTTGCGCCTGCAATTGGAACGCCAGCAAACGGGGCTATTGCCCAGCCTTGCTGAATACGCCAAGCGCTATTGTCTTACCCCAGCGCATATGGAATTAACCAAGCCCGGTGCCAAAATTCTGCACCCCGGCCCCATGAATCGTGGGCTTGAAATTTCTGCCCCTTTGGCTGATGCTCCAGATAGTCTTGTACTTAATCAAGTATCTGCGGGTGTCGCCACACGTATGGCCGTGTTATATCTTCTGGCAACCCGCGCGGACGCCCGCACTGATGGAGGTGTATACTAATGACCCTTTGCATAAAAAATGTCCAATATCTTGAAGCTTTAGTAGACGTCTTTGTCGAAGACGGTCGCATTGCCACCATGACCCCCTCCGGCAAGCATGGTGCCCCTGCTGGGGCTGAGGTGGTAGACGCCACAGGCCTGCGGCTTTTTCCCAGTTTTATTGACGCGCATGTGCATTTACGCGAGCCGGGCTTTGAATATAAGGAAACTGTGGCCTCCGGCCTCAATGCTGCCGTTCATGGGGGTTTTGGGGCGGTCATGTGCATGGCGAACACCCGCCCTGTCAACGACAATGCGGCGGTAACCACCTTTATTATTGAAGCGGGCAAACGTGCCTTCCCCCACGGGCCCACGGTGTACCCCATCGGTGCCGCCACCCTAAACCTTGACGGCGTAGAAATGGCGCCCTTTGCAGAATTGGCGCACGCAGGCTGCGTAGCTATTTCCAATGACGGGCATTCCATGGAAGACGCCGAGCGTATGCGCCGGGTCATGGAATATGCCGCAGACCTCGGCCTTATTGTTATTGATCATTGCGAAGACGCCTCGCTGGCCCGCAAGGCACATATGAATGAAGGTATCACCAGCGGACGCATCGGCGTGAAAGGCCAGCCCGATGTGGGCGAAGCCATGCAGGTGGCCCGTGACGTATTACTGGCAGAATATTTGAATATTCCCATCCATATTGCCCATGTTTCCTGCAAGCGCGCCGTGGATGTTATCGCTTGGGGCAAATCGCGCGGGGTAAAAATCACTGCGGAAACCTGCCCCCACTATCTTATCCTCGACGACAGCGCCCTTGAATTCTATAATTGCGATGCCAAGGTTAATCCGCCCTTACGCACCCCAGCCGACCGCGAAGCCTTACGCGAGGCTGTAAAATCAGGCATTATCGACATCCTCGTCACCGACCACGCCCCCCACGCTGCCCATGAAAAAGAATGCCCGCTTGATGAAGCCCCCAATGGCATCACCGGCTTAGACACGGCCCTGAGCCTCACCTACGATTTAGTCCGCCAAGGGGTATTGACGGAAGCCGATTTGATCCGCCTGTGGTGCACAAACCCTGCCCGTATCTTTGCAATACCCTGCAACGAATTTGCCCCCGGCGACCCGGCGGACTTTTTTTTGTTCAACCCAGAAATACATTGGCAGGTAAGCCCCGAAACCTGCTATTCTAAAAGCTGTAACACCCCTTTTAAGGGCACAAGCCTGAAAGGGCGCGTTGTAGCCCATTATCAGAAGGGTGTAAAAATTATATAAAACCCGTAGTGTATCAAGGCATTATAACAATTGGATAGCTTGTATGAATTATTTTAGAACGTGGTGTGGAATATTTTTTTGTGGTCTTATGCTCTGGGGACACGGTGCCAATGTTGCCTTTGCCACCGAGTGGCAAAGTCCTTCCACCGTATTGCTTTCCCCCCAAGGAGCGCGAATCAGCGTAGACGCACAGGCCACCGTTACCGTGGTCAAGGGGGAAGCGCAAATCTTTTTCTACATCCCCAGTGATGCACAGAATGTGGAAATCCAAGCCAAGCACGCAACCATTGTCCAGTGGAGCAGCTCAACAGAAAGGGTGGATGCCCTTTCTGGAACCACAGCCAACCGTCGTGCGGCTTTACTCAACGAAAAATCGTTGCTTCAAGGCCGCATTTTGGCTTTGCAGGCCCGCATAAACTTGTGGATCACCCCACCCACCACGGCTTTATCCCAAGAGCAGATGACCGCCCGTCAAACGTCGCTAGACACGGTGCTGCCCGCCGCCCAACAGGAACTGAGCCGCCAACAGCGTGTTTTGCATGATGTGGATTTACAATTGTCCTCCCTGCCAGACACGCCGCGCCAAACGCAAAAAATTGTCGCGGTACTGGACGCAGCCCCCCCAACGCCGAGCGTTGCCCTGCACTATTCCTACACTTTGAATAATTGCGGCTGGCAGCCAGACTATCGCTTTAACGCCCTGCCGGATTCAGGCACTGTGGACGTCAGCTTGTTTGCCAAAATTTGGCAATACAGCGGTATTGATTGGACCAATGCCCACATTACGCTTACCGCACAGGAGGCTTGGCAACGCGAACCCGCAAAAGTACACCCTTGGCACGTTGCCACAGGCGATTCCGGCCCTGCCCAGCCTATGCCCATCAACGCGCGGGCCATGCCCCTAGCCGCCCCCATGCTCGCAAGCGATACCGCGCTCCCCAAAACCCAAGCCCCACGCATGCAAGATTCTGCGGCTTTTACCTCTTGGGATTTGGGCAAACGTGATCTTGGTGAAGGCACTGTGCGTGTCAGCCTCTCCCAAGATATTTGGTCCACTCCCGTGCACTGGTTGGCGCGTCCTTCCACCAGTCCCCATGTGTGGCTGATGGTCAAACATACTGTGACCAAAGCTCGGGCTTGGCCCACGGGTGAGGCTACTTTCTGTATTGACGGGGCCACCGTGGGCAACGGGAATTTCAGCCTAAAGGGTGATGTTGCAACCCTTTATTTTGGGATTGATCCCCGCGTAAGCGTGCTGAGTGCGACTGACCCGCGCCAGAGTGGCAAAGTGGGGATCATCGACAAAAAGAAAACGTGGGACTGGACGTGGGACTATACTGTCCACAATGGTCGGGCTACACCTGTGAGCCTCCGCATTGAGGAAGCAGCCCCGCAACTCAGCGACAAGGCCCTCAGCGTGACCTACAGCTCCAAACCCGCGCCCCAGCATGGCCCAGACCATACCTTGTACTGGGAAATCACCGTTCCCGCAGATAGCCAGCACAGCCTACACCATACCGTGACCGTGACCGCCCCCCAAGACATGAAAGTACGGCCCGGAAAATAGGTAAAAAATCAGCAGGGGGGAAAACTTCCCCCCTGCCTCACGGTCATTCGCAACACTCGAGGGAGCGTCTGGAATCA